>DASXBH010000412.1:0-3778 GCA_036491775.1 Candidatus Acidiferrum sp. | reverse complement strand
ATCTCGACAGCACAGCGTGAATCGCGGATCGGGGCATCGGGCACCAGGCGCAATGGGATTACACCAGCCCAGACAGACAGTTCGTAGTCTGGCGCATCGTCCTCAACATCACCCGTGCGTACTTTTGCGGACACCTCAGTTAAAGGAAGCTTCAGAATGCTGGTGGCTTTGAGTTCTTTTTCGTTTGGCTGACGCGCGTCGTTCCACCGTCCTGGTATGAGCTTCTCAGTAAACGACCGCAGCGCCTCAAGCTTCTCTGCTGGATCCGCGATCAGGCTCGCAGTCCCTAGCGCAACTACCGACCGATAATTCATGGAATGGTTGAACACCGAGCGCGCCAGCACCAGGCCGTCCGTCAGTGTCACCGTGATGCACACCGCTAAGCCCGAACTCGCACCGCGCAACATACGGCTGGCGGCCGACCCGTGGAAATAAACAAAATCGCCGACGCGCGCGAACATCGTTGGGATCACGAATGGCTGGCCCTCCACGGCGAAGCCGACGTGACACACGAGAGCTTCATCCAGAATGCTGTAAATCGTTTCGCGATCGTAGATAGCGCGATTGGCTTCGCGGACCACACGGCTGCGGTCGGTTGGGGAAAAGGGTTCTGACACAAGATCCTCGCTGGTGATACGGGGCGCAGAGTTGATAGCCGGCGCCGAACGGCATGAGTGGGAAACAATCCTGATGCTAACACGGCTCACATCGAAAAATGCCAACGCGCCTGCGTGGCTGCAATGTACACGGCTCTATGAGAAACTTAATCGCTTGAACGTTTGCCCCAATTCTTTGCTTGGTGAAACTGGAGCCATGAGTACACCCGGACTAGACGTAAGCGCCGTAACACCCTTGGATATCGCCTGGGTGCGCGCGCAATTTCCTTCGTTGCAGTTACAAGTCGCAGGACAGCCCGCGGCGTTCCTTGACGGTCCCGCAGGGACACAAGTGCCCACGCAGGTCATGCACGCGATTCAGACTTACTTGATGAACTCGTTGGCCAACACCTGTGGCGCCTTTGTGACCAGTCGGCGGAATGACGAAATGATCGCCAACACGCGGCAGGCCATGGCTGATTTTTTCCGTTGCCAGCCCAATGAGGTGGTGTTCGGGCAGAACATGACCACGATTACTTTTGCCATTTCGCGCGCGATTGGCCGCGACCTTCAGGCTGGCGACGAAATCCTCCTGACCACACTCGATCACGATGCAAACTTCTCTCCATGGAAAGCGCTGGAAGAAAAAGGCGTGGTGATCCGCCAAGTGGATATTCACGAATCGGATTGCACCCTGGATCTCGATGATCTGAAAAGCAAGTTGAACGAGAAGACGAAGCTGGTTGCGGTCGGATACGCCTCCAACTCCGTGGGTACCATCAACCCTGTCGCCGACATTATAAAATGGGCGCACGAAGTTGGTGCACTGACCTACATTGATGCCGTTCATTACGCGCCGCATGGACTGATCGATGTAACTGCGCTGGACACCGATTTTCTTGTTTGCTCTCCTTACAAATTTTTTGGACCGCACATGGGCGTGCTGTATGGCAAGCGGGAGCATCTAGAGCGTTTTCGCCCTTATAAAGTGCGGCCATGCAGCGAGCAAGTTCCAGACCGCTGGGAAACCGGCACGCAGGTGGAAGAACTAATCGCGGGAATCGGTGCCGCTGTGGAGTACCTGGCCGAGTTGGGTTACCACAGCGAACCTCAGGCCAAGACGCGTCGCGAGGCGCTGACCGCTGCATATCGCACCACCGTTGCGTACGAAACTCGTTTGCTGGCGCACCTGATTGAGGGACTGCACTCCATCCCAGGCATGCACATTTACGGAATCACCGATCCGCAACGTGCCAAAGAACGCTGTTCCACGATTTCGCTGCGCATCGGCAATCACAATCCCACCGCCATAGCCACGTACCTTGGTGATCTCGGCATCTTCACCTGGGATGGAAATTACTATGCCTTGAATTTAAGCGAACGTCTTGGCGTCGAACGTTTGGGCGGCATGCTACGCATCGGCCTGGTGCACTACAACACGATGGAAGAAGTGGAAAGGCTAGTCGCCGCCTTGCACGAATTTGCCAAGAAATAATTTTCGTGGACACGCTAGCGGACGCTCCGCGCTAACGGCTGTCTGGGAATTCATCGTCAAAGGGAGCGAACAAAGAGAGTTATGGCTAAACGACCGAAACCTGTTGTACTCACCGTGTTAGATGGTTGGGGCTACCGCGCCGAAACCAATGGCAACGCAATCGCTCTTGCGCGGAAGCCTGCCTATGATGAACTGCTGCGCAAATTTCCGAATACGCTGATTCAAACCTCAGGTCCCGCAGTCGGCCTGCCTCCCGGACAAATGGGAAATAGCGAAGTAGGGCATCTGAATATCGGTGCTGGCCGCATCGTTCACATGGACATTACGCGCATCGACTTCCTGGTGGCCAACAAGCAGTTGGATCAGGTCCCGCTATTTCAGCAATCGATGGAACGCGGCCGGCAACGCCAATTGCATTTTCTCGGCTTGCTTAGCGATGGTGGAGTGCACTCGCACATCAATCATTTATTCGCGCTGTTGGAAATGGCCAAGCAGCAAAAGGTAGAGAAGGTTTTTGTGCACTGTTTTCTCGACGGTCGCGATACGCCGCCGAACAGTGGTCGTGATTTCGTTCGAAAATTGCAGCAGAAAATGCGCGAACTGGGAGTCGGAGAGATTGCCACTCTCATCGGCCGCTACTACGCGATGGATCGCGACAATCGCTGGGAACGCATTGAACTTGCTTATCGCGCCATGGTTCATGGCGAAGCCGAAACAAGAAGCAGCGATCCAATTGCAGCTCTGCAGCACAGCTACGAACAAGGTGTCACCGACGAATTTGTGAAGCCGATTGTGATCACCCGTGGGGAAGGGCCTACGGCGCCTCCGGTTGGACTTATTCGCGACGACGACGCGGTGATCTTTTATAATTTCCGAGCCGATCGCGCGCGCCAGATAACCTTCGCCCTGGAAGCTCCGGACTTCGACAAGTTCCAGGATTCGAAGCGCCCGAAAAATCTCTTCTTTGTAGGCATGACCAAGTACGACAAAAACTGGCCCTGGCTGAAATGCATAATCACGCCGGAAAAAATGGAGCACATTCTGGCGCAGGTGTTTCAGGAGCTTCAGTACAAGAATCTGCGCTGTGCAGAAACGGAAAAGTACGCGCACGTCACTTATTTTTTTAACGGTGGCGTAGAAAAGCCATTCAACGGTGAAGAACGCATCCTGGTGGCGTCGCCAAAGGTGGCTACCTACGATTTGAAGCCGGAGATGTCTGCGGCAGGCATTACCGACACGGTCGTAAATGCTATCGAAAAAGGGGAATTCGACGCGATTATTATGAATTATGCCAATGCGGATATGGTTGGACATTCCGGCAAGCTGGAAGCGGCAATCAAGGCGGTTGAAGCGGTCGATGCGGGGCTCGCGCGAATCTACCAAACACTGAAGCCGCGGGGCGGTGCATGGATTCTCACTGCCGATCACGGTAACGCTGAAACCATGATTGATCCCTTGAACGGTGGCCCGCACACCTACCACACCACGAATCCGGTTCCCTTTATTTGCGTCACGGAAAACGATCAACTGCGGTTGGCCCCGGGCGGCGCACTGCGCGATATTGCTCCCACATTGTTGGGAATTTTGGGTGAGCCCGCACCTGGCGACATGACCGGCCGCGACTTGCGCGTCGTACCTAAATTGTAGTCGCTCAAAAACGTCGAAAATCAAAGATTCACGAGTGGCT
>DASXBH010000411.1:0-6377 GCA_036491775.1 Candidatus Acidiferrum sp. | reverse complement strand
GCCCTCATAAGACAGAAAGTAGAACAGCTTTTTAGGGCCAAGAAGCCGGCCAAGACGAGGCGCGGGCCCGCCAAGTGACGCGCCAAATTGATTGAGCAGATAATCGTCGCGCGGAATGCCTTTGAGGTTGTCGAAAAAAGAGTTGGCATTCAAACGATCTTCGCGAAAGTAGTCGAAGAGGCTGCCGTGTACGTCGGTGCTACCGGACTTGGTGGTGATGCCAATAATTCCGCCGGAGTTGCGACCATATTCGGCCGGATAGCTGCTGGTTTGCACGCGGAATTCGGCGATGGAATCAAGGTTTGGCGTATAGGCGACCTGATTGTAGAGAAGATCGTTGTCCAAGCCATCATCGAGCAGAAAAGTTACGGTGTCGGGGCGGCCCCCGGAAATCCGGTAGCTGGTTTTGGCGTAGATGTCCGGAGGCAGGGGCAAGACGCCAGGGAAGAGAAGGGCCAAACTGTTGACGTCGCGGGTGAGCATCGGCGTAGAGTTCATCACGTTGGAAGCGACGGAGCCACCGAAAGAAGGAGAAGCGGAGAACAACGTATCGGAGTCATCGTTTACCCGGATAACCGTGTTTTGAACGCCGATGCGAAGCGAAAGTCGCAGCCGAAGAGTTTGGTTGGAATAAAGGTGCAAATCGCGGACTTCGGCAGAGCCAAAACCGTCTCGTTGCGCGGTCAGAACATACTCGCCGGGCTGCAAAAGCACAAAATGAAAGGCGCCTTGGTCGCTGGAAGCGAGTTCGCGAGACAGCCCTAAGGTTAAATTCAGCAGACTCAGTTTGACTTCAGGAATGGGACCGCCAGCCTGATCAGTTACTTGGCCGGAGATCTGCGCCCGCTGAGCTAAAGCGGGAGCCGAGAAGAGACACACTAATAGCGACGCGAGCAAGAAGTGGCGATAGGCCACCCTGCCCGGAAAAATGGGAGAGTTGTTGTCCACGCCTCTGAACACGGACACACCTTAGAAAACGATAGCAGCGGAAATCAATGGTCACAATCGGACTGTGAGGGAAATGAGCGAAAGGAGAACGTGTGCAAGACGGTACGATAGAGCACTAATCCGCCTTGAGTAAGCGCAAAATTTCGACTAGCCGCAGGAAGCCATCGGATTTTGGAACATTCTGCTGCGATGCGCTGAATAAGGCGCGTACGAGTTTTTCCTGTTCCTGGGCCAAGTCCAAGAGTTCACGGGGAGAAGATGGTTTAATGCCGCTCCCAGGAGAGACAGCAATGGGCGGGGGAATGCGGGAAAGGAGCGCGAGTTGGCGCTGAACTATGTCACGGATTTGCTGGCGGTGGTCCTGTCGTAGGGAATTCAATGTCGCGAGGTCAGATTGCGGGAGTTGCGCGGTCCGAGAGGCGGTGAATTCGGTGTCGAGATGTTCGACAGCCCAGGAATTCAGGAGCAATTTTTCCGCCAACGAAGACAATTCCGTGGAAAAGGAGGCGACGGACTTTTCCGCTTGGTCAGAAGATTCGCCTGCACTTTGAAAACTATTCACGAGCTCATCGTGAAAGGCAATCTGGCGGCTGGAGAGATCCGTGGATTGGACGGCGGAATCGGCTTTATCCGCGGGAAGCGCAATGTTCGAATCATCATAGGGCGGCGGCAACAGATGCACATTGGAATTCAATTGCTCTGGCGAGTAAATCTCGGGGTGGATCGAAGAATCCGCTTGAGTCAGGGCACTCAACAGCATGGCGCGGCGCCGGTTATTTTGAACCAGTCCTTGAATTAAAGCGGTGCCATCAGACATAGGGTAGACGTAAACCTCTTCACCCAGACATGCGTTGAGTTGGTGCAGAAGTTGAGTGGCGCGAACTTCATTAGGGCGAGCGGATATCTGGGAATATTTTAACGGCAAGGCCGCCGATGGAGACGAGGCGCTGGGACTTGGCGGTGGCGCAGTCGCGTGACTAGGCGCGGAGAGCAGTGCGGTGACTTCCGGGGTAAGCTGTTCGAAAACGTGGGAGGTTCTGGTGATGCGATATTCCTTGGTGGATGATCCATTTGCCGTATAAATGCTCATTTGAAAAGGATCGTAGGACTTCTTGTTCAGCCACAGGACGGCATTGCGAACCCCAGACGGATGGTTCTTGGCAAACGTATAGTCAAGACCATAGGAGTCCTTAGTCTTGCGGACGTGAGTCTCTGTGCTGCCACGGCCTTCCAGCAGTTTTCGAAACTGAGTAGCGGATGCGTCTGGAAAAAAGTTCTGCTGCTGCATGTAGTGTAGCAAGGCCTGGTCAAAATAATTCGCCGCGCCAAACGCCTTAAAAGAAAGATCTCCCCAGAACAAATTCCCGTTGGCCACCCATTCACCGGCAAACTGGCCTTGTGACGCGCTTTGAAGGCGAGCCTGCTGCTGGCGACTATCCGCAAGCAGAACGTATTCGCTGAGAGATTGTTGTTGACCGGTATTGGCGTCGAGTACTTGGATGTTCAGAACGGAGCGGGAGACCTGGTTCGAGGACGTGGGGAGGGCGGCGTCGCGTTGCTCGGAACGGGTCAAGAGAACGTCCGCGGAGGCGGTGGTTTCACGAAGAGATAAGGTAGTCGCGACGACCAGCGCAAAGGCTGCAACGCTGGCGAGAATCGGCATTCGGTAGCGGAGTAGCGACGCAAGTGTCCAGGGTCGGGCGCGGGGCTTGCGAATCAGTGGAATATCAGCAGCGGCGGGTCGCTGCTCCTGAATGTGGTGATCCAGGCGAGCGCGGAATTGTTCAACGTTGTCGTCCGATTGTAGAGCCCGCTCTTCGGCGACGTTTGAATCGCGGACCTGCTGTACGGAAACGAGAACCTGCTGCAGAGAAGAGAGTTCCGCTTGGCAGACGGCGCAGGTGTCGACATGTGCCCGGACAGTTTCACGTTGACCGGGCGCTAGCTCGGAGTCCAAGAACGCCATCAACTCCTCATCATTGGGATGAGCAGAGCCGGCAAAGATGGAATCGCGAGATTCGGTCATGACTCGCTACGCACTTTCTTCACACCACGCGCCAAATACACGCTGACGGACTTCGCGCTGATTTCCAGGACCTGGCCAATTTCCGCATAACTCAAACCTTCGGCCCGGAGCAAAAGGCAGGATCGTTCGCGGTCGTTGAGGAGCGAAAGGGCGCGCTCGACAGTCTGCCGGTTGATGGAGGACTGCTCGGCGGACGGGGAGGTCTCCGAGGGCTTGGTGTAAACCCATTCCGACACCGCGTTTTCTTGAAGCTTTCTGCGACGCAGAGCGTCGATGGCTAGATTATGAGCGACTCGATACAGCCACGCACGCAGATTGTCAATCTTTTGTTCCTGCGCCAAGTCAAACGTTTTCAAGAATGCCGATTGCACAATATCTTCCGCTTCTGCCGTAGAACGCACCAACTGGCGAATGTAACTCAAGAGCGCGGGCCGCGAACTCGCATAAAGGTCCAGCAAGCGAGCCCGAAGATCTTTTTCAACCTCCACGTGACCTGCCTGGACCGGTTGCTGATCGACGGGGGATTTCCGGCGCGGCGGGTAATCCCTTATCGACATGACGAATGAGAGTTTGGATTCACTAATACTCCAATAACCTAAACGACAGCAAACAAATTCTGACGAGGCCGATTGTGGCATATCCCGGCGGGCCAGGGCAGGCCATGCGGATAAAAAGCGCCATTTTTTGTTTCGCGGACCTGTTAGCAAACAGGGCGGCGACAACGTCATACCCACGAATCGTTACGTCTTAAAACACCGTCCCCCCGTTACGAAGTGCAAGTTGCTGAACAGCTTAAGAGGCGCTTCCAAGTGGAATTAATTAGTAGTCAATTAACGGCCGCGCGTGCTGTAGCGTCGCTGGCGGATGTTTGCGACATCGTGACCGGCTGTGTATTTCCGGAATCCTTGCAAGGAAGGAGCGCCGGAGAGATACCGTTCTATAAGGTAGGAGACATTTCAGAGGCCTGGAAGCATGGCAAGACGCACCTTTTAACAGCAAACAATTACGTCGCAATGGAAGAAGCCAGAGCGCTTAGAGCCGCGCTTCTCCCAGCGTGCACTACGGTTTTTGCCAAGACCGGACCATCTATTGCGTTAAATCGGCGCGCATTGTTGTCCGTGCCCGCGTTGGTAGATAACAATGTGATGGCGCTGGTTCCGAAGCGGGAAGTCATCGATCCGATGTACCTATTTTATTTCGCCTGCACACTCCAGTTGGATGAAATCAGTCAGGCAGCGCCAGTTGCGTTCATCAAGAAGTCAATGATCGGACGCATCGAGCTTCCACTTCCCTCGCTGCTAGAGCAGGCGGAAATCGTTGCAGAGATCGCCAAACGTCTCGCACGCATCGATGGCGCAGTGTCTGGATTTAAGAACTTCGAAGCGAAGATGGCTGAGCAGCGCGTGGAAATACTGAAGGCAGCATGTGCGGGTCGCTTGGTAGAGACTGAAGCGACGATCGCTCGACGCGAAGGCCGTAGCTATCAGTCTACACAGGAGCTACTTTCCAAGCTTAGGGCAAAGGCCGCGAAGCCCGCCCGCCGTCGCAGGGAAAGAGTTTTGGAAAGGGAAATCAAGCCGGCCTTCGTGGCACCAAGAAAGACGACGCTTCCGGAAGGTTGGGCGTGGGCCAAACTACAAGATTTGAGTTATCGCTCTGAGGAAGTGATTCAATCCGGACCTCCGTTGCGAGGGCAGGATTTCCAAGGGAATGGTGTCCCCGTTTTGAGCGTAGGCAGCGTGATGTGGGGAGAAGTGGATGAAACAAAGCTGCAACGTCTGCCGGACCTGAAGGCCAGAAAATACACGCGATATCGAATTGAACCGGGAGATTTACTCTTCACCAGGTCAGGAGCAGTTGGACGCTGTGCGGTAGCGACAGATCGCCACGCTGGATGGCTACTGACCGATCATATATTACGAGGTAGAGTAAATCACAAAGCCTGCGTTCCCGAATTTCTCAGAATAGCTTTTGAAAGAGCGTCGTCGATGGCGAGAAGAAGTCCATCGGACGCGCCCAGCCCCAAGCGAGCGCCGTTGAGCAAGAATGTTCTGGCGAACCTCGATTTTCCGCTTCCACCTTATTCGGAGCAGATAAGAATAGTCGCCGAAGTACGAAAACGCATAGATCAACTGGATTCGATGCGCGCGTCTCTCTTATCCAGGATGGAAAGTACAGTAGCGTTGCGGCAAGACCTGCTCCAACGAGCATTTGGACGCAACCCGGAAACGCAACCAACGGATTACCAGTCGATATATCGCGCGCTGGACAATCTCGATGCCGGGCGGAATGCCCGCGAAGGATACGGCGAAAAAAATATCGAGCGAGAGTTTGTCGAGGCTTGATTCACGCGGACTCGCGGCGTAACTACTGAATTGCACATTTGCGTAAGGAAGTTTCCGAGTATTCCTGAGGTCTCTTCGTTCCAATCTGGCTTTGTGTTTTGACGCTTGCGCCAATGCTTTTTGCCTGCCCCTTCGCTGGCGCAAATCCGAAATAATTTCTTGAATGCGATTTTATACCTTGCGTGCGGTCAAGGTATCTCTCCTGTGTTGCCTCTAATCTCGACGAACCTTGCATCCCGGTCCGGTTCGAACCGACGAGGAGAGATTCATGCATTCACGAAAAAGCACGATTCAAAGGCTAATCTGGGCGCCACTTATTTTAGCGAGCCTTTTTGCGCTTCCCGCAAGCGCACAGTCGTTTCGGGTACAGTGCCCGGCAGCCACGACGCTGCACCCGGCTCCTCCCTCGGGACAAACGGATCCGTTGTCTGGCGATCCGCTATACACCGGGCCGTCGGCTCTCACTCCGGCGCCGAAATTCAAACCGTTGAATGGCGCGCCGACTTTCAGTCTTCCGTACGCCTACATTACCGATGGAGGCGCGATCAAGTGCCAGGAGATTTCGGGCGGCGACGGTTTCATGACCGAGGCCGACGGGAACCAGACTTTCGTGTTTGGGTTTGGACCGCTAAGCGGATTGGGGCTGATTCAAAACGGTCGCCCCGGCACGCAGCTCGCCGCGGATTTCAATAAGCGTTACAACGCGCCTTTTCTTGATTTAGCTGGAACCAAACCGGACCCACTGTTTAATCCAAGTTTCCCGGTGAACATCGACGCTGGCGTCGCGATTCCCGCGGAAATGATGAACATCGGTGTATTGAACGCGAATATTCCCGCGCCGCTGATGGCCATCGATGAAGACGACGAATTCTTTCTGACACTCACCAACGTGGGCATGATCATGCGCCCTGACCTGTTTGAGCAACACACGGTTCACTTCCACGGGTACCCCAACGCTTCCTCATTTTTTGACGGCGTGCCGGACGCGTCGGTGGCCATCAATATCGGCGGCAGCATGACTTACTACTATCTGGCGCCTGATGCTGGAACGTATTTCT
>DASXBH010000410.1:0-10268 GCA_036491775.1 Candidatus Acidiferrum sp. | reverse complement strand
AATCAGGGGGACCACACACGAGAACCCTAGGACGAACAGAATGAAAACCAGGCGCTTTGGTTGGCTTTGGCGAAGCAAATAGTAGACAAGTAGGGCCGAAGTGGTTAACAAGAGTAGGGGCGTCTCGGGTCGGAACAGCGTGCCCAGACCGAGAGTGAAGCCTGCGAGGGCAGCGACAATCCAAACGTTTTTGACCCATCCAGGTAAGGGCGCCCAGTCGGGGGCGGCTCCAGTGGCCTGAACCGCGACCAGGGAAAGGAAGTAAAACGCTACCGCGGTGAAGAAGGTGGCCCAAATCTCAGTGAGGGGTACAGCCACATAATTCGCCGTGAACGGACAGAGGGCCGCTAGCCAAACGCCGGCAAGGAAGGCACGTTGCCAGTGGACGCGCCGGCTGCAAATAAGGGCCAACAACGCGGCAAAGGCACCGACAACCAGGCAGGTCAGCAGATCTACACAAACCTGGGCCACCATCAGCAGAAACCGTGCCGGCTCGCCTACCTTTCCCGAGAATGCATAGAGGACGGCCAGGAAGGCGGGATAGCCGGGCATGCGGAGGTCGACCGGCGTAGGCTGGCCGGCAATGTCCATGGCAAACAGGTGGTGGCGGAGCCAATTGGTGGCGATTTGCTCGTAGATGATGGTGTCGCCGGAGTTTGCGGGAAACTTCAGTACGAAAAATAAGCGGAGGCAGGTCCCAACGAGCAGTGCGACAAGAGTGTACGAGAAAATTCGCTTCATCTGTGACTTGCATCTTACAATAGTGTCGCTGGCTTCCACTCGACGGAAAGCATCCGGACACCCGGCGAGTCCCATCCCGCACCGGCGGTCGACCAGGTTGAATGAAGGAACGTAAACCAATATTTTACGACGCGGAGAAAGTCCGCTGGAGACGCACGCGCCGTGTGATGGAAATAAGCGGAGTGCTGCTGACGCTCCTACTAGTGTATTTTTTTGTGACCATCGCGGGAAGCGTGGAGCTACCGTCTTCGCTGCTTCCTGACACGCATCCTGCGTATCACGCCATTAAGAAAAAATTCCTGAAGACGGTGACGCTGCGTGAGGGGCGGCACACGCGTATCGCGCACATAGGGCAGGTTCCGGAAACATACGATCCGCTGCGCGCGGCGTTTTTTGTGAGCTGGGATCCGAACAGTTTGGCTTCGCTGAAGAAGCACTACAAAGATATCGACTTGCTGATGCCAGAGCAGTTGCATGCGGTATCGCCGGACGGGGCGCTTACCGTGGTGGATTACGAGCGCGGCCAGACCCTGAAGGCTTCTCCCGAAGAGATCATCTCGCGGCTCAAGCAGGACAAACTGCACCAGTGGATGCGTTCGATCAATCCACCACTTGAATTGCCGATGATGGGTTTGCTGAACAACTACGATGGTAAAGTTTGGCGTGTAAAAGAACTGGCTGACCTGCTGGCGAATGCGGCTTCGTGTGACAAGTTGGTCGCCGATGTAGTTCAGTATGCGGTGCAATCGCATGAGGTCGGGATCGTTGTGGACTTCGAAGAAATCCCAGAGAAGAGCCAGCCGCGCTTTCGCAAATTCATTGGACAACTGGGGCCCGCGATTCATGCGGTTGGATTGAAGGTGATGATTGCGTTGCCGGCGCGCGATGATGCGTACGATTACGGTTTTTTTGGCCGTGAGACCGACGCGATCATTCTGATGAATTACGACCAGCACTGGGAGACGTCGGAGCCAGGGCCGATCGCCGCGCAGGACTGGTTTGTAGAGAATCTGCGGCAGGTGAAACAAGTAGTGCCCGCGCAGAAAATTGTAGTAGGGATCGCGAATTACGCATACGACTGGACGGAGACTTCAAAAAAACAAAAGCCGCCTGCACAGGCTTTCAGCAACCAGGAAGCGCTGCTACATGCGCATGAATCGGAAAGCGAAATTGAGTTTGATTCTGCTTCGCTGAATCCGCATTACTCGTATTCCGACGAGCACGATCAGACCCACCAGGTGTGGATGCTGGATGCGGTGACAGCCTACAACGAATTGCGCGCAAGTGAACGGCTCGGAGTGCAAGGCACGGCACTGTATCGATTTGGGGACTCGGACTCTTCCATCTGGCCAATCTGGGATACACCTCGGCCGGATGACGCGACTCGCCAGAAGATAACCGACCTGCCGCCTGGACCCGATTTGATTTTGGAGGGCGATGGCGACATCTGGCACATTGCGGATACGCCGAAACAGGGACGACGCAGTTTTACCTACGATCCGGCCACCGATTTGATTACCTCCGAGAAATATGAAGCAATTCCGCTGTCGTACGACATCGATGAGCTGGGCGGAGCCAAAAAGAAACTGGTTCTATCGTTTGATGATGGACCGGACCGGCGATGGACTCCGAAGATTCTGGACGTTTTAAAAGAGAAGCATGTGCCGGGCGTATTCTTCGTGATTGGCGACGAAGCGAATCGGGCGCCTGATCTGTTGAAGCGTGAATATAGCGAAGGTCACGAAATCGGCAATCACACGTTTACGCATCCAAAATTCGACGAAATTTCGCGAACACAGATCAAGTGGGAACTCAATCTCACACAACGGCTGATTGAGAGTACGCTCGGCGTGAAGTCGATCCTATTTCGGCCGCCGTATGGCATTGATCACCAGCCGGAATATGCGGAAGAAGTGGCGCAACTTCCCTACCCTCAGGAACTGGGCTATCTGATTGTGGGACAGCGGATTGATCCTGACGACTGGCGAATGACGGATGCGAAGACGCAGCGTCCCGCGCAGGAAATTGCCGACGATGTAATTCGTCAGGCGAACTCCGGGAACATTGTGCTGCTGCACGATGGCGGAGGCGAACGGGCGCAGACGGTGGCGGCGATACCATTGATCGTGGACCAACTTCGTGCCAAGGGTTACGAGTTCGTGTCGGTATCCGACTTGATCGGGAAGACGCGATCCGACGTAATGCTGCCGTTGACCTTTCGCGAGAGATTGGCAGCACGTGCCGATGGATTCATCTTCAGCATATTTCAGTGGTCGCGATTCACGATCGCCACAATCTTTATCCTGGGAATTATCCTAGTCAGCGGTCGAGCCATCATTATCGGAATTCTAGCTATCCTGGAAAAAATGAGGCCGGATCATGCCGTGCTGCCTGACCCACCCCCAGCGGTGACGGTGCTGATACCGGCACACAATGAAGAAACGGTGATTGTACAGACGGTGACGTCGGTGCTGCTGTCGGACTTGACGGACATTCATGTGATCGTTGTGGATGACGGCTCGACGGACCGCACGCTGGAACTGCTGCACGAGAACTTTGGATCGAACGCGTGCGTGCAAATTATTCACCAGGTCAATCGCGGGAAAGCCGCAGCATTGAGTCACGCGCTGCTGGAGGCGAAGACCGAAATTGTGGTGACGATCGATGCGGATACGGAAATTGAGTCGGACGCCATCCGCAAGCTGATTCGACATTTTTCTGATCCACGGGTTGGCGCTGTTGCAGGAAACGTGAAGGTGGGAAACCGGTCGCGCTGGTTGACGCGCTGGCAAGCACTGGAATACATCACCAGCCAAAACATGGAGAAACGGGCGTTTGACCTGCTGAATTGCATCACTGTAGTTCCTGGCGCGCTCGGCGCATGGCGGCGGCAAGCTATCGAGTCTGCAGGGGGAATCACGGCGGACACGGTGGCGGAAGATGCGGACCTGACGATTGCGATTCGCCGACTGGGATGGCGCGTCACGTACGACGAAGAAGCCATCGCCTGGACGGAAGCTCCGGAAAAGCCGGGACAGTTGATTCGTCAGCGGTTTCGGTGGACATTTGGAACGTTACAGTCCTTCTGGAAGCACAGCGACACGTTGTTTCGGCCGAAATATGGAACTCTGGGATGGGTGGCACTGCCCAACATTTTCATTTTTCAAATTGTGTTGCCACTGATATCACCGATTATCGATTTGCTATTTTTTGGGAGCCTGGTGTTGTGGGCGTTGGCCCAACTGCACATCACGCAGATCCCACAATTGTGGACGGCAGCGGATGTACAGCGATCCGTGGTGTTCTTTCTTGGATTCTTGATTATTGACGTTTTGACGTGCGTGATTGCGTTCGCGCTGGAACACAAGGAAGACTGGACCCTGCTGATTCCTGTATTGCTGCAACGCTTTTACTATCGGCAACTCATGTACATCGTGCTGTTCCGGTCGGTGAAAGAAGCGGTCAGTGGACGTCCCGTCGGCTGGCGTGGTGTAGAGCAGGAACCGCCACGGCAAACACCAGAGCCTGCAACGCTATAGCCCACTGCAAGTCTGACGAGGCTCTCGCAAGTTAGTTTGGCAACCCAAGAATAGTTTAGTCAGATTGCGTCGGGGCACCGCTGGGCACAACGGTTTTTGCGGGTGGCAGAAAAAAACCTCGTGGAGAAGTCATAAGGCAATGAAAAAGAGTACGCAAAATTTCCAGATGATCATGCCGGGAAACATCTTGCGCTCGCAAAGCCAGGCGCAACGCCAAGTAAAAACTCACTCCCAGATTCATGACGAACGTGAAAGCAATCCCGAGGCTGGCGAACAGCAACGCGCCAGTGCCAACAACTTCCAAGCCTAGTGAGGCCGCGCCGAGGGCCAACGTTCCGCTCGACAAAGTAACGTGACGCACGTCGAGCGGCAGGCCGAAGAAGTGCCCAATCATGGGAGTCATGCCAAGCATGAAACCGAGGGCGATCGAGCCGCCCCATCCAGCAATATTTTTGGAAAAGGAATCGGCAATGCGCGCCACTTTTTCCGGATCGAAAGAACTGCCTAATCGGTGCTCCGCAATTGCTTTGGGCAATTGGTGATAAACCGCCCAATTTTCGATCCAACCACCTGCCAGACTGGAAAGCCACAGGATTACGCCGGTAATTATGGCGTAAAGGATAGTGCCGCTGCGAAATGGAAACAGCGAATGGACGCTGTACCAGGCGGTCTCTTCAGACAGAAAGGGACGACCAAAAATCGCGCGCCAGATCACGCTGAAGACTACGGCGCCGGCACTAACGGCAAGAATGTTGCCAAGCGCGGCGGCAAGCTGCGAGCGTACGATTCTCTGCACATAGGTAGTGAGTTCGTCGCTATTGGAGGCGTCGCGCGAATGATGAATGATGCGAGCTAGCGCCGCGCCAGTCATGGACGGCTGCTTGGTAGCCAGGGCGAGATGGAAATTCTGCATCAACACAAAGCTGACTGCATAGTTCAAACCTGCCAAGAAACCCTCGACGAAGGGCGGCAAGCCGCGATGGGTGACGAGCAACTTGATAGCTGCGGTGCCAACGGTGAGAATGCCGCCACCGAGCGCGGCGCGCCACATCTGCGAATACTCTTCGCGGTTGGACGTGATGTAGTGCTCGCCCGTCTTGCCAGCCCACTCGACAATCTTTTTGGCCAGCAGGCGAAAGCTATTGTGAAACAGATTGACCAGGCTGCTATCTTCCAGCCGGCCGCGAATGACGTCGCGCAGCAGGCGCGTGGTAGTGACCTTCTTCGGCGGCCCCGGCTGGGCGACCAGGACACCAGCGATGATCTCCATACGCAGCAAACTTTTTTCGACGACGTCGAGCGCATAAACAATATCAAGATTGACGCCGCGGGCGTCGAGATGGGCCACGATACGCTCCAATTCTGCGCGGCACTCACCCACTGTTGCTTTCCAACTTTGCGCGCACGCGGCGATATCCTGCCGGCGGCGTAAAGCGTCAATCAGCGCATCACCATCTCGCGTGAGTCGATAGAAAGGAGATTCCTGTACGGAGCCGGCCTGGCTACGGGTGCGAAGTTTCTCAGAAAGACCGAGTCCCTGAACTCTGGCACCCAATAGAGAAAAAGCGTCGAACAACCAACTGACGGGTTTATCCCACACGCCAGGGTGATGAATAGAAACGGAAAATTCCTCGATTTGATCAAGGAGCTGGGTCGGCATATTGAAGAAGCGTTCGACCTCGCGCTGAGTGGGGAATAAGCGCAAGAAGAGCTTCGAAAGGTCGGTCTCCTCGCGAGGCGCGGGGAGAACAACGCGGAAGAAGCGATCGACGGTCTCGGGAAACAAACCACGGTCGGTGGGCAGGCCGGATTGAGCAAAGAGCGCGACGCCGTCGGTTTCTTCGAGGATGGAAACGATGGCCGCATGATAACGATCGCGCACCTCGTCGGAGGCAGCGAGGATGGAGACCCAGACCCGCTCACGTTTCCACTCGGCACCCATCCACACGGTAGACTCCACGGGCATGGGAAGAGGGTCAGAAATCTTATAATCGGTACCGCGTAACCAGGAAAACAGATCGACGAACGCATCCAGGCGCTGATGCAACGTGCCAGCGCGGGTAAACGTTTCCGCCCTGTCGGCCAGTTCCTGGAGCGAGCGATTGCCTTGCTCGGCGGCTGGAAACAGGGCGAGAATGAGGTTCCGAGTCGAATCCACTGTTATCACCTAGGACGCGTGGGAAGACGCTAGACCCGGGCGGGTTCGCCAGAGGAATGGTAGCAGTTCGAGGCCCGGGATGGCAGTAGCGCTACTTTTCGAGAAACGATCTGCGGTTTTGTGCGTATTTCCATCCATGGGCCGAATTGTTGTACGATACGGTTCCGACCAGAGGGGGTATAAATGGCAACGACTTTTACGTTGAATGGTGAAGCGAAGACCGTAGATGTTGACCCGCAAATGCCGCTTCTTTGGGTGCTCCGCGATACGCTGAATCTGACCGGGACAAAGTTTGGCTGCGGCATGGCCCTTTGTGGCGCGTGCACGGTGCACATTAATGGCGAAGCGACGCGCTCGTGCATTACGCCGGTCTCCAGTGTGGCCGGGAAAAAAGTAACCACGATTGAAGGCTTGTCTGCGGACTGCTCGCATCCGGTGCAAAAGGCTTGGATTGAAGAAGATGTTCCGCAATGCGGTTACTGCCAGTCTGGCCAGATCATGTCGGCGGTGGCGTTGCTGTCAAAGAAGCCCAATCCTACCGATGCGGACATTGATGATGCGATGAGCGGCAACATTTGCCGGTGCGGCACCTACCAGCGCATTCGTAAAGCGATTCACCACGCGGCCTCTCTACAGGCCAAAGCTTAGTTCGTCACGATCCTGCCCTATCTCCTTTTTCCCCACGGGAGGCGGTTATGAAGTCTGCATCATTTACCCGGCGAGACTTTCTCAAAACCGGAACAGCGGGCAGCGCTGCATTGGTGGTGGGATTTCGTTTTCCGCTGAGCGCTTGGGATGATCCCGCAAAAGGCCAGGAAACGAAGCCGCCTAACCCGTTCAACGCCTGGATACGAATCACACCTGACAATCAGGTGACACTGATCCTTGGAAAATCCGAGATGGGCCAGGGTGTGTTCACATCACTGCCAATGATTCTGGCGGAAGAGTTGTGCGTGGATTGGAAACAGGTGACGGTGCAGCAGGCCGAGACCAACGCGAAAATCTATGATCACGGCACCGGGGGAAGCGGAAGCGTTGCGGGTTCGTGGGTGCCTCTGCGACAAGCAGGTGCTGCCGCGCGAGAGATGCTGATTCTGGCGGCGGCCAAGAAGTGGGAAGTAAGTCCGGATACCTGCAAGGCACAGAATGGCGCGGTGGTACACGGACATCCGGAGAGATCGTTGAATTATGGTGAGTTGGTGCAGGATGCGGCGAAACTTCCGCTGCCCAACTTCAAGGACGTGCCACTCAAGAATTCGGGTGAGTTCACGATTGTTGGATTGGACAAACGGCGTTTGGATTCGACGAGCAAGACGAGTGGCGCGGCAAAATTCGGGATCGATTCTCGTGTTCCGGGGATGTTGTACGCGGTAGTGGCGCGCTGCCCGGTTTTTGGCGGGAAGGTCGCTTCTTTCGATGCCAAGGCTGCGGAACGCGTGCCGGGAGTGCGGCAGGTATTTTCATTTGAAACCGCGGGCCGTGGCGCTTCGACAACCGGTGGAGTCGCGGTGGTGGCCGACAATTCGTGGGCGGCGATACGAGGTCGCGAAGCCTTGACGGTGAAATGGGATGAAGGAGCGGCGGCCAAGGAGTCGTCGGAAGAACTCCACAAGCAGTTCATCGATAACGCCGCGAAGCCTGGCAAAGTGGTGCGCAATGACGGTGACGCCAACGCTGCATTGGAGAACAGCAACAAGAAAATTGAAGCGGTATACGAATTGCCATTTGCTGCGCATGTTTGCATGGAGCCGATGAAT
Source organism: Candidatus Acidiferrum sp. (assembly GCA_036491775.1). GTDB lineage: Bacteria > Acidobacteriota > Terriglobia > Acidiferrales > UBA7541 > Acidiferrum. Next base: position 2,073 of record DASXBH010000410.1, on the reverse strand, counting down.
TGCACGGTAAAAATTGAAGCGGACCGGGCCGAGGCTTGGGTGCCTACACAGGCGCCACAGTGGGCACAATCCGTAATTGCGCAGACAGCGAACCTGCCTGGGGAGAAGGTGGTGGTGCACACCACGATGATGGGCGGAGGATTTGGGCGACGTTATCAAGCCGATTTCGTGATGGAAGCAGCGCAAATCGCGAAAAAAACCGGGAAACCGATCATGTTGTTGTGGACGCGGGAAGATGATCTGCGGCACGATTTTTACCGGCCGGCTTCGTACCACAAATTGCAAGGAACCCTGGACGCGAACAACAATTTGACGGCGTGGAAACATTTCCAGACCTCGACATCTATCGCGGCGAAGTGGCGACCCGACGGAGACAAGAAACCCGAAGCGGGAGAGTTTGGCACGGGAACGACAATCCCTTATGCGGCGCCGAATATTCGCATCGAGTACACACTGGCTCATTCCAGCGCGCCACGGGCGTGGTGGAGATCCGTGGAACATTCCAGCAGCGGCTTTGTGGCGGAGAGTTTTATCGATGAGTTGGCGCGGGAAGCGGGAGAAGATCCGGTTGCGTTTCGCCTCAAACTGATTGGAGCAGATCGCAAGATTTCGCAATTTGAGGGTGAACCGGATTCACCCCCGCTCGATACGGCGCGGTTGAAAACTGTTTTGCGCCTTGCCGCGACGAAGGCGGGCTGGGGTAAATCGCTGCCGCAGGGGGAAGGGCTAGGGATTGCGGCGTTTTTCTCGTTTGAATCCTATGCGGCGGCGGTGGCCGAAGTTTCCGCGAACGCGAATGGCATCGCGGTGAAGCGCATCGTGTGCGCCGTCGATTGCGGACGGCCCGTGAATCCAAATGGAATTCGCGCGCAGGTGGAGAGTGCGGCAATTTACGCGCTGACCGCCACGGTGAAGGATGCGATTACCGTGGAACGCGGGCGGGTGGTGCAGGCCAACTTCAACGACTACGACATGATTAGGATGAACGAGGCGCCGGTGATTGAGGTCCATGTGGTGAATAGCAACGAATCGCCGACGGGCATAGGCGAACCAACGGTTCCGGTGATTGCGCCTGCCATCTGCAACGCGATTCAAGCCGCGACTGGGAAGCGGCTGCGGCGTTTGCCGCTTCGCGCCAGCGATCTGGCATAGCGCTGAAACACATTTAGCGACAGAATGAGCTGTGCACTCTGCGACACTCCTTTTCAGCATAATTTCCCTGCTTATCTGGGTAGTGCTCGCCTTTTTTCGCGGCGGATTTTGGCAACTCAGCGCGTTTGATGATGATGTGCTTCCTCATGAAGAGTTGACGAGTCGGCCGAGCGTGGTGGCGATCGTGCCGGCGCGAGACGAAGCCGAGACGATTGCGCACACTGTGGAATCGCTCGCAGCACAGAGCTATTCCGGCGAGCTGCGAATTTACGTCGTTGACGATCATAGTGAGGATGGCACGCCTGATGTTGTGCGGGCAGTGAACAGCTCAATATCGGCCGAGAGGCGCATCACCATTCTACAAGCGGACAGCCTCCCATCAGGATGGACAGGGAAACTTTGGGCCTTGCAACAGGGGGTGGCTAAAGCGGGAACGGTAGCGCCAGATTATTACTGGTTCACGGATGCGGATATCCTTCATGCTCCAGATACTTTGCAGCGATTGGTTTCGCGGGCTGAGGCGGAGCGACGGGATCTGGTGTCGTTGATGGTGCTGCTCCATGCAAAATCCCTGGCCGAACGGCTGCTGATACCTGCGTTCTTATATTTTTTCCTGAAGTTGTACGTTCCGAGATGGATTGCCGATCCCAAGTCTCGTACCGCAGGAGCGGCCGGCGGATGCATATTGTTGCGAGAAACGGCGTTGCAGCGCATGGGAGGGCTCGCCGCGATTCGTGGCGAAGTGATCGACGATTGTGCCTTGGCCCGCGCGGTAAAACGGAGCGATGGAAACATCTGGATGGGGCTGACGAGAAAAAGCATAAGCCTGCGCGCTTACACAACGTTCACAGAAATACGTGACATGATCGCGAGGACGGCGTTCACGCAACTGGGCTATTCGCCTTGGCTGTTGCTGGGAAC
>DASXBH010000409.1:0-7216 GCA_036491775.1 Candidatus Acidiferrum sp. | reverse complement strand
TGGCAACTCGCAGCGACGACGCATCTCACATTCTCCTGGTCCCGTTCATTTCCGGCTGGCTTTTGTACCTGAGCCGGACAGCCTTCCAGCGCGTCGAACAGTTCGATTTTGCTGCGGCTCTTGCATTTCTAATCCCCGGCGTAGTTCTAAAAATCTTCGCGTCCTACGGAAGTTCGCTAGGTTCCAGCACGCAATTGACGCTTCAGATCCTGGCCTTCCTGTGCTTCGCCGTTGCGGGCTATATAGCGATCCTGGGGGCTGCGGTTGCAAAGCGTACCTGGTTTGCGCTGGCGTTTCTGCTCTTCGCGATGCCGCTGCCTGATTTTGTACTGAGCCGGCTGATTTACTGGCTACAGGCAGGATCGGCAGAAGTGGCGGGCTGGCTGTTCGACCTGAGCGGCGTGCCCGTATTGAGGGAAGGGTTCATTTTTCGGTTGCCACGAATGAGTATCGAAGTCGCACAGGAGTGCAGCGGAATCCGCTCTAGCATTGCGCTGATCATTCTGGCGGTGCTGGTGGCCCATTTTTCGTTTCGTCCATTCTGGAAAAAACTGGTGTTTGTCTTCGCCGGCGTTTTGATGATGCTGATCAAGAATGGCGTTCGCATCGCGACGCTGACGTTGCTAGCCAACTACGTGAATCCAGGTTTTCTATATGGAAGATTGCACCACCAGGGAGGCGTGGTTTTCTTTGTTTTTGGTTTAGCACTGCTGGTGCCGTTGTATTGGTGGCTGCGACGCGGGGAGCCCGGTCCAGGCCACGGCCAAGTGGGCGAAGCAGGGCTCACAAGCTAAATTCACGCGCTCGCTAATAAACCGATTTAGTAGGTCGGATATTGGCTAGACAGGTTGACGTGCGGTCTGTTTCTCCGATGGATACCCGTAGTAATATCCACCGTAGTTTTCCTGTTTCTCGACGCGATTGAGAATCACGCCGATCAGATTTTTGTCGCGGAATTCGCCTGACGCTTTTTCTGCAATTTCGGCATCGGTTGAGCCGGCACGCACTACGAACAGAACGCCATCACATATGTCGGCAAGCAAGCTGGCATCGTGAACCGCGAGGGCTGGCGGCGTGTCGAGCAAAATCCAATCGAACATGCGGGCCATCTTGTCGAGTAACAGCTTCATCCGGTCGTTGTGCAACAGTTCGCTGGGATTGGGCACGCTGCGTCCGCCGGGAATGAGACACAGGTTGCCTTCGGGCCCGACTTGTACCACTTGAGATTCATCGGCTTCGCCACGCAGATAATCCGTCAGTCCCGGAGTCTCCGGAGCGCCAAAAGGAAGATGGAGGCGTGAGGCGCGGAGGTCCGCGTCGATTAAGAGCACCCGGCACTCTGGCTGGCGTGCGAAGGCTTGCGCGAGATTCGAGGTGACGAAGGTCTTGCCTTCTTCGGGAACGCTGCTGGTCACCACCAGGCGGCGAATGGGCTGCGTACCGGCAACCTGGAACAAGCGCGAGCGTAAGGTGCGGAATCGTTCGGCACCTGCGGGGGAATTCGCCTCGGGGCTAAACACGTTATATCGAGGTTCAACGTGCCATTCAGGATGAGGGCATCGTTTCACGAAATCCTGGAACTGCTGAACTTCGGGCTTCGGCGCAACCGGAAACACTCCCGGAGCTTCCAGCACAGATCGGTCCGGAAGAACCGCGCTGGTTAAAGCTTCAGCCGACAAATCGGTGAGGCTGGGCGCTGGGCGATCAACCAGTTGCGCGTTACGTTCTTGAGCAGCCTTTTTCAGTGCTTCGTGGATACGGCTCATCGTTTTTGCTCTTTTTCGCTTTCTCTCCGGTTGCCTAAGACTTCAGGGCAACCGCAGGTTCGAAACTGCCAGGCTTCCCTTTCAATCTGTTTTTGTGCGCAGCCGCGGCATCCAGGCTTGGAACGCTGGTGAGGACCGGCAGCTTTAGATATTTCTCGACGTCGCGCTCGCTGTACATGGCCTTATCCATCATGGCCAGCGCATACAAAAGAGCTAGCGAGATAACCAAGCCACCAGCAACGCCACCGCCCACGAAGAGTGGCACCTTGGGAAACGAAGGGCTCGACGGAAAGCTCGGCGCGTCCAAAACTTTGAACTGTTCGCTCTGTTCCCGATGCTCGAGATCCGTAGCCATCGCGGAATTGGCGCGCTTCTTCATCAGTTCATTGTAGAAGTCGGTGGCAGCCTGCGAGTTTCGCGTGAGTTCCTTAAACTGCTCTTCCACCATCGGGCTGGCCTGAACGCGGCCCTGAATCAGGTGAACTTGATCCTGAATCTGATTCTGCCGTCTGGTCAGGTCGGCGATGTTCAGATCGTCCTGCTTGATCTTTGCGCGCAACTGCTGAATTTGCGGAGGTTCGTGCTGTTTGTTCGACGTGGTTGCCGCCGTTGTCGTTGGCATGGGCGCGGACGCCATGCGCTTTTTGAGGTCTTCAATCTGCGCCTTGAGCTTCATGACATCTGGATGCTCTGGCGTGTAGCGGGTCAACAGGTTGGTCAGCTGATCCTGAAGGTTGGCGAGTTGTGCTTCCTGGTTATCCGGATTAGCGCTGCCATCCGCGGACATTTTCCAGTTCGCTTCCTGCTGGGTGAGCATGGTCTCGGTGAAGGCCTTATCTTGCTGGGCGCGATTCAGCGATTGCATTGCAGCTTCGAGTTGGGTGTTAAGTCCGGTCAGCAAAGAAAGGTTAGTCTGTTCTTCTTCCGGCAAAGAACCGAGATATTGCCGCTTGAATTGCGCGAGCCGAGCGTCTTGCTCATCCATTCTTTGCTTGGCTTCTTCCAATTGGCCACTTAAGAAATCGGTGGTCTGGGTGGCCTGATTGATACGCTGTGAAGAGTTCTGCGCAATGAAAATTGAGGTGATTTCCTGGCAAATCTGCTGCGCGGTGCGTGGGTTATCGTACGTCACCGAAACTTTGAAGCCGGGCGGCTGACGGCCAATTGCCCCGGCCATCGGCGTCAAAAGTTCCACATCAATCGCTTTCTGCAGATTGCCAACGACTTCCTCTGGCGACTCTTTCCCCCGCAGTTCCGGGTACAGATTAAATTTGTCGATCATCGGCTGAAGTCGAGAACTGCTCAGCAATTGCGCCTTCATCGATGCGAGGCGCTGATTCAAATCCATGGTGACTACCGGCTTGACCAAGTCGTCGGGCACCACCGGCTGTTCGACCAGGACGCTAGTGGCCGAGGTATATTTCTTGGGCAGGATCAGGGTGGCTATGAAAGCCAGCGAGGTCAAGACGATAGTAGCGAACGGGGTAATCCACCAATACTTGCGAAAGACCCGTTTCATGTCCGCCAGAGTGATTTCGCCGTTTCTTACCATGATGCCGTTTCCTCGTTCCGCCGTAACTTAAAAGTGGCTAACCCGAAAAAAGATGCGATAACTACAGTTCTTTGCCGTATTGTCACGCTATCAGGATATGCAAGGTACCTTCCATTTTAGCGTGCAGCGAGGAAAAAGGCATACCGGAAGTAAGGTACGTAGTTTCAGTCAATTGCGGCCTGAATGGTATGTTGTATAAGGTTTGGGACGATGTTTCCGGGGCCGCTTCTCCCCTCGGCTCGACTAATTCTCTTCCCATTATTCCCCAATTTTCTCCCTCGGAACGGTTGGGGCATGATACGCGGAAGTACAGGCATCTGAAGCCGGACCGCTTTGTTAGACTTAGGGTACTTCAAACGCTTATAAATTTTCGCTTCAACTCGAGCTTGTACACGTGCGCATAAAAGTCTCGCTCCCGGCCGATAGAAATCTGAGGTATCACCAGATGAAAGCACTCCTCCCACGTGCACCCCGCTCAGTACGGTGGCGCGCTATTTCGTTGGCGGCTATTTCCCTCGTCAGTCTTACCGCCGGATGTTCGCGTGATCCCAATGTGCGTAAGCAAAAATTCTTGGCGCAGGGCAACCAGGCGATGAGCCAGGGCAAATATCCTGAAGCCGTTATTTCGTACGAGCGCGCTATCCAAATTGATCCCCGATTTGCCGAAGCGCTTTACCACCTTGGCGAAGCGCACATGAAAGTGAGCAACTGGTCGCAAGCCTTTCGTGATTTGTCACAAGCCGTCGAACTGCAACCAGAAAATTGGGGAGCCCAACTGGCGCTCAGCCAATTGCAACTCGCGGGCGGGCAACGGCAGGAAGCAAAAGATCGCGCGTTGTTGATACTCCATGGCGACCCGAAGAATGTTGAAGCGCAGATGGTTTTGGCTAGTGCCGATATGGTGCTTGGCAACTCGGCGGATGCGTTGAAAGAGGCCGCGGACGGCGTGGCAATGGCGCCGGATCGCGCCATGTCCTATCTGAACCTGGGCGAAATTCAGCTGCGCAGCGGAAATCCGGCGGCTGCGGAAGCTAGTTTTCAAAAGGCTCAGAGCCTCGATAGCCATTCGGTTAGGTCGTATCTCACGCTGGGCAGCTTATACCAGCAACAGAAACGCTGGTCCGACGCAGAAAAGCAATTTCAGGGCGGGATTCAGGTGGCGCCGAAGGATCCCATGCCTCGTGCAGCGCTGGCCGCAATGTATCTCGGGCAAGGTCAACTGGAGCAGGCCGACAAGACCCTCAGTGATGCGAAGGATCAGCTGAGCAGCGATCCAGTGGCTTACCGGATGTTGGGAGACTCCTATATCACTCGCGGCGATCTACCCAAGGCAATTGCGGAGTTCGCGGCGCTTTCCACAAAGTATCCGGACGATCTGGGCGTTCGAAAAACATATTTGCAATTATTGATTTTGAGCAACCGGCTGGACGACGCAAACCAGGTAAGCGAAGAGATCCTGAAGAAGTCTCCGCAGGATGTAGAAGGGCTGCTATTGAAGGGACAATTACTGCTGAAGCAGAAGAAACCGGACGACGCCCTGCCGGTGTTGCAGGCCGCGCTGAAAAACGCGCCAGATAATCCATATGGACATTATCAACTGGGCCTCGCATATCGCGACAAAGGCGATGGGCAGCGCGCCGTGGCCGAATGGCGTGAAGCGGTCCGGTTGCGTCCCCCGCTTGCGGAGGCTTGGGTAGCCTTAGGAACCAGTGCAATGCAACACGGCGATTGGCGCACGCTGGAGGATGTAGGGACGCAGTTGAAGAAGTATTCTCCCACAACGGCTGATGGCTACCTCGATCGTGCCGTGGCGCGTATGAACCAGGGCGATCCGGCCGGTGCCGAAGCCGATCTGAATTCCCTGCTGCAAAGAAATCCGGAAAATCCTGTGCCGTATATCAAGCTGGGAGAATTGCGGCTATCGCAGAAACGCCCGGCAGATGCCGAGGCGTTTTTCAAGCAGGCTCTTAGTCGCGATCCGCGTTCGCTGGAAGCACTGGGCGGCATGGTGCAAGTGGATTTGCAGAGGAACCAGCCGGACGCCGCGCTCAAGCGTGTACAAGATGAAATGACGCAGCAACCCGATAAGCCGGGACTTTATTTTCTGCAAGCCGGTTTGTTGGTGCGCATGAAGGAGCCGGACAAGGCCGAGGACTCGCTGAAGCACGCGGTTGCGCTGGACAGCAAGAACGCGAATACGCTGACTCTGCTTGGTCAATTGCAAGCCAGCCGCAACGAAACTGCCGAGGCCATTTCAACCTATCAGCGGGCACTGGCCATTAACCCCAATGATGCCGGGACTTTTATCGCGCTCGGAACTCTGCAGGAAAAAACCGGCGACTGGCAAAACGCGGAAAGCAATTACCAGAAGGCCTTGGCGATGGATTCCGAAAATGCGGCGGCAGCAAACAATCTGGCGTACTTGATGCTCGAGCACGACGGCAACGTCAGCGTGGCATTGTCACTGGCGCAAACGGCTCGCAAGGGCTTCCCCAATTTGGCAAATTCGGCGGACACGCTGGGCTGGGCGTACTACCACAATGCGGCGTATTCCGTGGCGGCTCCGCTGTTCGAAGAAGCGGTGAAGAAGTCGCCGAACAATCAGGCGTATCACTACCACTTGGCGCTGACGTATCAGAAATTGAACGACGCGGCGAAAGCGAAGACAGAATTGGAAAAAGCCATTGCGCTGGATCCTAAGTCGGCGGTGGCAGGAAAGGCGCGCGAGGCGCTTGGTGCAGCAGGCGGAGACTAGTAGAGAACTCTATTAATTTCGCTACGGGATGATGGCTTGCGCCTCGTTGGAATAAGAGCTCTCATCGCCGCTGCTGTCCACTGCCGTAGTCACGTAATAATAAGTCGTGCCGCTTTGCACCGATGTGTCGGTGTAGGCTAAGCCACCAACCAACCCACCATTCACCAGGATGTAGCCGCTTCCGCTGGTGGTGCTGCGGTAGACGTTATATCCCGAAATCGTTCCGGTGCTGGCGTTCCAAGTGAGCGAAACGCTGTGCGCGGTTGTTGCTACTCCCGTCCCAGAGAGCGCGATGGTCTTCGGAGAACCGCTGGCGTTGCTGGTCACCATCACGCTGCCCGTTACGCTGCCCGCCGAGATGGGATTGAACGACACTCCGAACGTGAAGGTCTGCGTGGCCGACAACGTTACCGGTGTTCCCGCTCCGGTTAATGCAAAGCCCGTGCCGCTACTGGAGACTTGCGAGATGGTGACGTTCGAGTTGCCGACATTGGTTACCGCCACACTCTGCGAAGCAGCACTGCCGTCATTCACATTGCCGAAGCTCATGCTGCTGGTGCTGAACGAAAGAGTTTGCGATGGAGCGGTGCCGGTGCCACTCAGCGAAATAACCGCGGGCGAACCTGGGGCGTTGCTCACTAGAGAGGCGCTACCGCTCGCTGCGCCCGCAGAGGCCGGGGCAAATTGCAGATTGAAATTGCTGGATTGTCCCGCATTCAACGAAATGGGTAGCGTAACGCCGCTGCTGCTGAAGCCGCTTCCCGCCACGCTAATCTGCGAAATGGTCAGCACGCCGGTCCCGGAGTTCGTGACTTTCATGGTCTGCGAATTCGAGGAACCAACCGAAAGGCTGCCGAAACTTACTGATGAAGGCGTGACGCTAATAGCGGACTGAACCCCGCTGGCAGAAATGGGGATTACCGTGCTGGATCCCTGTGAATTCACGACCGTCACGTTGCCGCTTACTGTTTCTGAACTCGTTGGCTTGAACGTCAGCGTCATCGCTGCTTTCTGACCGACACCGATCGTGACCGGAATAGCAATGCCGCTGCTGGTGACGTCTTTGGCATTCATCGATATCTGCGAAATCGTGACGCTGCTATTGCCAACGTTGGTGAGCGCAACGCTTTGCGAATTGGAACT
>DASXBH010000408.1:0-4184 GCA_036491775.1 Candidatus Acidiferrum sp. | reverse complement strand
AAAGTGAAACGTAAGATCGCCCAGCAGGCCGCCTCGACGCGGGTGGGAGTACTGACTATACGCCGCTGGAATTGGGGATGCAACGGAGGCAGTCGCTCGCAAAGCTCCGAAATTACGGCGGTTAATCGGTGGTCCGATGCGAGGCACCGGCGCGATAGCCTTCTAGCGCCCAGACGTCTTGGGCCTCGACGTGACGGAGAAGATAGCGATCGCCATTGGCGACGCGTACACGGAAAACGGTCTCGCCCGGGGCATACCAGCGATCTTCGACTTCGGCAATTTCGAGGGTTTCGGAGGGCAGCTTCAGGCGCAGGGGCCGCTCGTCGGCTTTATAGCCAGCATAGGATTCCACTTGCACGGTTTTCATTCGCGCCTCCCGTAACTGCAACGGTAGCGACTAACCTGTTCGGCCGTCTGCTGCGGCGCTTTCCGCGTTCCAGGCAGCGCCGAGAAATACGATGATAGCGGAAATGTTCATCCAAATGAGCAGGCCGATGACAGCGGCCAAGCCCCCGTAGACGAGGCTGTAAGGAACGCGGCGCACATAAAAGCCGAAGATCACGTTGACGAGCCACCAGAGGAGCGTGGCGAGCGTGGCACCGGGCAGGACATGGCGGAGACGCTGCTCCTTGGGACGAGCCACCCAGTAGATGACGGTAAGCGCCAGCATGGCGAGGGTCATGGCGGCGATCGGGAAAAAGACTAACCAAACGACATGGATGGGAAGCTGCTTGCCAAATTCGTCGTTCATCCAATGACGGAGCGGCCTGCCGAAGACGCCGAGAATACCAGCAGCCAGAATCGGAGCCATGGTAATGAGTAGAAGGAGAAGGCCACGTAGCTGGCGACGAATGAAGCCCTGACGCTCTTCTTCGCCATAGATAAGATGAATGCCCTTGGTGAGAAGTTTCATGACTTGGGAGCCACCGAGGAGCGTGCCGCCCCAGCCGAGAATGGCGAACTTCCAAGCGTCTGGGCCGCGGCGGCCGAGAAAATCGGAAACGATGGACTGGCTACCCGGGGGAAGGAATTGGGTGAAATCACGAATGGCGTCGAGGAGTGCGGTGCGGTTGCCAATCCAACTGGTGGCGAAGCCTACGGCGAGGAGCAGGGTGGGAAAGAACGCGAGAAAAACGTTGAAGGCGATAGCCTGGGCAATCATGCTGCATTGCGGATAGACGCGCGCGAAAACGCGATAGATGGTCTTGACCAAGTCTGCCCAAGTTTTCATGCCCGGACATTATAGCCAGAGAGCGAGGAGTTCACGAAAGCTGTCGGAGGTCAAAACAGGGGATGCGCCGATAATACGTTTCTACTATTGTTTGCGTGGGGAAGCGCGAGTAGCTTCACGGCACGCGAAACCAGCTAATGTGAGGGGAGATGTACGATGAAACTGAAAATCACGGTAGTTGTGGCGGCTTTGGGAATTCTGGGTGTGGCTGAGGTATTGGCGCAAGCACCGAAGCCAACGATATCGATTAAGGGCTATGTGCTGGATTCTGCGTGCGCGTTTACAAAGGATTTGAAGAAGCCGATCAGCAAGGCGTGCGCGGAGTCTTGTGCGGCGGCCGGATCGCCTTTGGTAATCTTGTCGGCGGATGGTGCGGTGTACTGGCCGATTTCGGATGCGACGCCAGCGGTGGGACAAAATGCGAAGGTACTGCCATTTGCGGGGCAGCAAGTGAACGTGACGGGAAAAGTGTATGACCGAGGCGGATCGCACGCGATCGTGATTGATAAAATCAGCGCCGCACCCGAAACAAAGTGAATAAATTCGAAACTTTGTGAGCACCGCCACCGCTCCGGCGCCGCCGGATCAACTGAAACGTCAATTGGGGTTAGGATCTGCCGCGGCTGCGGTGGCTGGCGAAGCCATTGCGGTGGGAATATTTTTGACGCCGGCGGGGATGGCAAAGTCCCTCGGTTCGCCTGGGCTGCTGTTTGTGGTTTGGTTGATGCTTGGCGCGATGACGCTGAGCGGGGCGCTGTGTTACGGGGAATTGGCCAGCCGGTTCCCACAATCCGGCGGAACGTATGTATATCTGCGGGAAGCATATGGGCCGCTAGTGGCGTTTCTGTATGGATGGATGTGCTTGCTGGTGCTTGACCCGGGGTTAGCGGCGGCGCTGGCGACCGGCACGGGTGCGTATGCGGCGTACATTTTTCATTGGTCGCCGCTGGGAATTAAGGTAGCGGCGGTGAGTGTGTTGTGCGCGCTATGCGCGGTGAATATTGTGAGCACTACGGCGAGCGCGGGATTAATGCGCTGGGTGACGTGGTTGAAATTTGGTGTGCTGGGGCTGCTGGCGATGGTGCCGATCGTGTTGCGGCTGGGATCGTGGAAACATTTCGAGCCGTTCTGGCAGCAAAGGCCTGGGGCGATGCCGTTGGGTCCCGCGTTGGGCGGGGCGATGGTGGCGGCATTTTTTTCATTTGGCGGGTGGTGGGACGTCAGCAAAATTGCGGGCGAAGTAAAGGATCCGGAGCGGACAATGCCACGGGCGCTGGTTCTTGGCGTGTTAGGTGTAACGGCGGTGTACATGGCGGTGAGCGCAGTGTTTCTGTACCTGGTGCCGCTGGAGAAAGTGACTTCCGACGAGACATTCGTGGCACAGGCAGGGGAAGTTTTGTTTGGACATGCAGGCGGAAATTTTTTGGCGGCAATTGTGGTGGTGTCTGTGCTCGGGAGCCTGGCGGTGTTTACGATGGTGGCGCCACGCGTGTACTACGCGATGGCAAAGGATGGATTGTTTTTGAAAGCGGTGGCGCGGCCGCACCGGCGGTTTGGCACACCGGCGTATGCGATTGGATTGCAGGGAGCGATTGCCGCGCTGCTGGTGATCGCAGGCAATTTTCAGCAGATCATTTCGTATTTCATTTTTGTGGCGGTGCTGTTTTTGGGGCTGGCAGTTGGCGGACTGTTTGTGTTGCGGAGAAGAAAAGGCGGAGAAGAAACGGCGACGATGGCGTCGGGCTATCCAGTGACGCCGGCGATTTTCATTTTGTTGGTTGCGGTGCTTCTGGTGCTCCTGGCGGGACACAATCCGACGCAGGCGGCGCTGGGGTGCGCAGTGGTGCTGGCGGGCGCACCGGTGTACTTCTATTTAAGGCGCAAAGCAGTGCAGCGTGACGAGCCTTGAGTTTTGCTTGGGCTAGTTCTGAATGCCCATCTGATTCAAGAAATAGGCGTAGTCGAAGGCGGTTTCCTTCAGGCGGTCGTAGCGCCCAGAAGCGCCGCCGTGGCCTGCGGGACTCATGTTGGTTTTGAGTAGCAAAATGTTGTGGTCGGTGCGCGTGGCGCGCATTTTCGCGACGTACTTCGCAGGCTCCCAATACATGACCTGGCTGTCGTTAAAGGAGGTGCGCACCAGCATGTTGGGATAGGCCTTGGGCTGGATATTGTCGTAGGGCGAATAGGACATCATGTAGTCGAAAGCCGGCGGTTCCTTGGGATTGCCCCACTCTTCGAACTCGCCAACGGTAAGCGGGAGAGATTCATCGAGCATGGTGTTCATGACGTCGACGAAAGGAACGCCAACCAGCGCTGCGTGGAAAAGATCAGGGCGCATGTTCAGGACAGCGCCCATTAAGAGCCCCCCGGCGCTACGACCTTCGATGACCAGGCGATCCTTTGAGCCGTAGCCCTGGGCGACCAGATACTCGGCGGAGGCGATGAAGTCGGAGAAGGAATTTTTCTTGTGCATCATGCGGCCATCGTCATGCCAGGCTTTGCCCAGTTCCCCGCCGCCGCGGATGTGCGCGACAGCAACGACCACGCCGCGGTCCACGAGGCTGAAGAGCGTGGAGTTGAAGCCGATGTCGTAGGAGACGCCGTAGGAACCATAGCCGGTCAGGTAGATGGGCCCGTGGCCATCGAGTTTGGCGTTTTTCAGATGCACGACAGAGATGGGGACCTTCACGCCGTCGGAAGCCGTGGCGTAGATTTGTTCGACCTGATAGCGATTGCGATCGTAGCCGCCAGGCACTTCTCTTTGCTTGAGCAACGTGGACGTGCCCTGGGCCATGTCGTATTCGTAGACGGACGGCGGCGTAATAAAGGACTGGTAGCCGTAGCGGAATTTCGAAGTGTCGTATTCGCGATTGATATAGGAATAGCTGACGTATGCGGGCTCGGGAAAATCGATGCGCCTGGACTTGCCGGTTTGCAAATCGGCGACGCTGAG
>DASXBH010000407.1:0-2489 GCA_036491775.1 Candidatus Acidiferrum sp. | reverse complement strand
AACAATTTCGGTGGAATGCTGCGGGAGACTTATGAATGGCTACGCTGGGCGGCGGCTGAGGTTGCGTTGTTCCGAATTACGGTGCCACATATAGCGGCGACCACTCTTGAAGAGCTTTGCCACCTGGCAAATGTCCAATCGCTGCGCCACGCCGTTCTCGTCCGCGCTGCAGCCGTAACATATCTGGCGCTCATGACGGAATCGACCGACGATACCGCGTTACACACTCTACAAACAGCGTCCGCAAACATCATTGCCGCAGTTCATCACGAAAAAGGCCAAGTGAAGGCTTTGCATGTGCCCGCGAGCCTCAAGGCCAACTTATCGGCATCGATTCGCGCTGGACTGAACTTCGAAATGGAAATGCGCGTGAAGAACGCCTTCGACCCACAAAATATTTTTGCGCCTGGCCGCATTGTTGGAGGAGTCTGATCACGGAATTTCGTCTAGCCGGTTCAATCATGGGAAACAGAATATTCCGTCATGTAGCAATCAACGTTCGCCAAGCACATAGCGGCAGCCCGCCGGCCCTATCTTCGCGGTATGCCTGGCGCCTTCGGGGACATCAATGCGCTCGCCAGCGCGGTACGTTTTGGATTCGCCACCAACCGTAAGGGTCATCTCGCCACTCAGGATAATGTGCGCCGTCTCCGCGCGATGGGTATGTTCCGGGTAGTCCACGTTCGGACCATCTTCCCAAACGAAAATGTGCGAAAAGCCTTCTCGCGTAAGTTCTGCTACGAAATCCCGTTCTTCCATGCGCCAGATTGTACCGCGAGGCGTGGAAAATCGAGCCATTTGCGATGAGGCCGGAGTTCCGTTAGTTACTGAGGAACGATTCGTGCGTAGACACGACTACGCCCTTTCGCAGCAATGGGGGTCGCTGCAGAAAGGGCGCGCCGTCTTCAGGAGAGAAGCTCGGTTGTGTATATCGCGATGCCGCTAATTCCTAATTGCCCGCAGGAGGAGGCGGGGGAACATCGGCTGCAGCCGGTCCACCCTTACGGAATCCCATGCCGCGCGGGCCGCCGTGCTTGCCTTGCTGCACGGTGTAATCCGAAGGCACGGTGAACAAGCTAGCCGCCGGTTCCTGACGCTGAATGGTCGTCAGGGTATAGGTGGACTGGCCTTGACGCGGATCGCTGTGAACGCTCTTCACCACAACCTGCAAGTCGGGCGAATACCAGCGTTCATTGGTGATCACGATCGCTTTGTTGTTGCCAATTTGTCCCGCGGGAATGGTGCGCGTGAAACGAGTGCCCTGTGCGCTGATGCCATTGATCGTCTGCGTGCCCAGGTCGTCCTTCTTCAGCGTACCGTCGGCGATTTCTTGTTGCATCCGCGCCGAGAATTTATCCTGCAGAGCGCCACCCGGCGCTTGCCCATTGGCTCCATGGCCCGGACCGCGAGACGGCAATTGCTCAGCAATTTTCGTATCCGGATGCAGCACATACGCGGTGGACGCTACCGGATCATGAATCATCACGAAAGTGCGCGGTTGTCCAGACGCGGCGAGGGGACCGACACCAGGCAAAGTGGTTTCGCGGCGAACTCGCCCCTGGCTATCGCGAAAAACATTCGACTGCACTTTACGATTGATCGTGTTGCCATCGGCTAGAGTCTGTTGCGATTCGGTGACAGCAACCGCGCTGTACGGAGCGCCAGTGACAACTTTGCCCGGGTGCATTTCGCCGAAGCCCAGAATTTCCATGCGCCCGCCGATCGGGCCTCCTGGCCCGCCTTCCATCGACATCGCATCGGGTCCCGGCGGGGGCCCCGGCGGTGGTTCCTGGGCCCGTAGTCCAACCGTTCCGATCAAGAATATTCCACCAAGCAGGTAATGCTTCCAACTCCGCGTAATCATTATGTCTCTTCTCCTCTTCTCTCCTGCTTCGCAATTCCGTAGAAAAAAAATCAATTCGCGGATTCCGGCAAACGGACTGCTTGCGGTTGCCCATCATCGCCAACCAGCAAATCCACCTGAATCCAGTCGGTGGCGCGCTCCTGATTCACGGTCAGTCCAAGCGTGCCCAGCACGCTGCGCTGCATTTGCACCCGCACTACCATGGCGTCGTCAAGAGTCCCGGGCATGGTTCCCGGAAGCAGAGTGAAATCGCGGGAATCGTTGGACGCCATCAAGGTTTCACCTAATTCCGGGCCCGCCCACGCCACATGATTCGCTGCTGCCTTGGTACTCGCTGTTTTCGCGATGTTCGCAGCAGGCGCCAGTAATCTATTCTTCTCAATCTTCCAGTTGACCCAGGAAAAAGTTCCCACCAGCACCGCGGCTGCCGCTAAACCCCAGCCCGCAAACGCCGCGACGCGGTACGACCTCATCGTTTTGTGCTTGGTACGAAATTCCTGCCGTAAGCGCATCTCGACGCGCGACGGAGTTTCTGCCTCACTGGTTTCGGCGCCCAATTCGCGCAAATCGACGCGCAGCGCTTGCCAATTCTCGTGCAAGCTGGCGCAGTGCGAACAAAACAACA
>DASXBH010000406.1:0-2543 GCA_036491775.1 Candidatus Acidiferrum sp. | reverse complement strand
AATCATCCGGTTTTCAAGCCCGGACGAATTGAAGCTGGCGGCGGAGAGCGGGAATTTGTACTTCGGAATCGACTCGGTGGCGCTGGTGCAGGAGTTCTTTCCAGCGCGCGATTCGGTGATCACCCGTGTGGAAGTGTTGGGCGGGAGATTTTTGTACGCGATACAGATTCATACCACTGGGGAAACATTCAATTTGTGCCCCGCGGATATTTGCCAGAACACCAGGGGCGAGGAACTGGCGCGACCGGCATGCCCGGTCGATGCTCCCAAAAGCGGTCTCAAGGTAGAGGGCTATGCTCCACCGGAGAAGGTGATTCGTGATGTAGAACGAATCATGCAGACAGCTGGGATTGAAGTGGGCGGAATTGAGTACGTAATTGATGATCGAAGTGGGAAATTGCTGTATTACGACATCAATGCACTGTCAAACTTTGTTGCCGATCCGGTTAGGATCGTCGGGTTCAACCCTTATGCACGGCTGGCGGATTATCTGATTGAGGAAGCCGAGAAGCATGAAGCAAAACGCGGAACGCGGCACGTGATGACGGGAGAGCGAGCGTGAGATATGGCTACTGGCTTCCGGTATTTGGTGGTTGGCTGCGGAATGTAGAAGACGAAAAGATGGAGGCTAGCTGGAGTTATGTGAAGCGATTGGCGCAGCGGAGCGAGGAGTTGGGATTCTCGCTGACGTTGATCGCCGAACTGAATTTGAACGACATCAAAGGGGTAGATGCGCCCTCGCTGGATGCCTGGTCAACCGCGTCAGCGTTAGCTGCGGTCACGGAGAAACTGGAATTGATGGTGGCGGTGCGTCCGACATTTCACCTCCCTGCCCTGCTCGCTAAACAGGCCGCGAATATCGATCGTATCAGTGGAGGACGGCTGTCGTTGAATGTTGTGTCGTCTTGGTGGGCAGACGAGGCGAGGAAGTATGGAGTGGCGTTCGAACAGCACGATGACCGCTACGCGCGGACGAGCGAATGGCTGGATGTGGTGGACGGGGTGTGGTCCCAGGATCATTTTTCGTTCACAGGGAAATATTACAAGGTTGAGGACAATGTGCTGCAGCCGAAGCCCGTTGCACAACCAAGGCCAACAATTTATGCGGGCGGCGAATCGGAAGCGGCGAAAGAACTGATTGCGGACAAGTGTGATGCGTACCTAATGCACGGCGATCCGGCGGACCGGGTAGCGACGAAAGTGGACGATTTGCGGAAACGTCGTGCAAAGTACAAACGCGAGCCGATGAAGTTTGGGGTGGCAGGGTACGCAATTGTGCGGGCGACAGAAAAGGAGGCGCAAGACGAACTGAAGCGCATTACCGATGTGCAGCAATCGGCAGCCGGATATGAGAATTACCAACAGTGGCTGGCCGGAACACAACTGGAGCAGCGGGTATCGCTGGAGGATTATTCGGTTTCGAATCGTGGATTGAGAGCGGGATTGGTAGGGACGGCGGAGCAGGTGGCGGAGAAAATCGATCGATTTCAAGCGGCGGGAGTGGATCTGTTGCTGCTGCAATTTAGTCCGCAGATGGAAGAGATGGAAGAATTCGCTAAGACAGTGATTGGAAGAAAAAGTGGAATGGTGGGTTCTTCGCGAGCCTGAAGTCAGCTGAATAGTCCTTGGATGCGGGAGCCTCACGCCACCGGAAACAGTAGAGGCATGAACACATTCCGTGATTCATGAAAGACTCGGAAACAGCATGTGGATGCGGCCCATTTGTGGGCGATGTACTCTCTTCCCCCTGGAAGGCATCGAAGGGGGTATCCTCTTCAGGTAGACATCGAAGACGACCAACCTATGGCGACCACGGCAAGCACGGCGACGGGAGTAGCAACCGCAGACGACGCCGCGAAAAAGAAAAAAAAGAAAATTAACTGGAAGTCTCTGCCGGAGATATGGGATCTGATCCATCCGCGGCGCGGGGTGCTATTGCTGGGGCTGGCGCTAACAGGGGTCAATACGTTGTCCGGATTCGTGCTGCCGCTGTCGAGCAAATATCTCTTCGACAACGTAATTGACAAGCGGCAGATGCAATACCTTCTGCCGATCGTTCTGAGCATTATCGCCGCCACAGTGATCAAAGGTTTGACGTCGTTCACGCTGACCCAACTCTTGTCGAAATCGGCTCAGCGCATGATTACGGACCTGCGGAAAAAAGTGCAGGCACACATCGGCAGGTTGCCGGTAAGTTTTTACGACGCGAATAAAACAGGCGTACTGGTTTCGCGAATCATGTCGGACGTGGAGGGCGTGCGAAACCTGATCGGAACAGGGCTGGTGGAGTTCGTAGGCGGCTTGCTGACGGCGGCCGTGGCGTTGGTCATCCTCTTGAGGATTAGCGCCTTTATGACGTTGATCGCATTTGGGGTCCTGCTGCTGTTCGGAATAGCGCTGAATAAGGCCTTTTCTACGATTCGGCCGATCTTCCGGCAGCGGCCCAAAATCAACGCGGAAGTGACGGGTCGGCTGACGGAGTCGCTGGGAGGCGTCCGGGTGGTGAAGGGATACCACGCCGAAGATCGCGAGGAGCAAGTGTT
>DASXBH010000405.1:0-9588 GCA_036491775.1 Candidatus Acidiferrum sp. | reverse complement strand
GGCGCGGGGTACGGCGCGGCTACGACGGCGCTAAGGAGCCGGGTGTCTCGGGTGACGTCGCTGGATTACGATGGAGCGTCGATTCAGCACCTGAGTTCAAAACATGGTGGCGATGCCAGCGCGGCACTATGCGGAGATGCGGCGCAGTTGCCATTTGCCGATGAGACGTTCACTTCCGCGGTGAGCATTCTGGTTCTACATCATTTGCGATCTCGGGATTTGCAGGATCGCATGTTCGCCGAAGTGTTTCGGGTGCTGCGTCCCGGAGGCGTGTTTCTGGCGTTTGAGATCACGGACACGTGGCTGAATCGAGCGATCCATTATAAGAGTACGTTTACGCCGCTCACGCCGGGTTCGGCTTTTGCGCGACTTACGTCTGCTGGTTTTTCTCGTGTGTCTGTAGATTTTCGTCGCGGCGGCTTCCGGCTGAGCGCGGCGCGGGCCAAGCAGCAGCCAGTTTCGCCGGATGGCGAAGCCTCCGAACACATCGCAGGCGATCTGGATCGTGGCGAGCCAGCCAGCACGCCAGCAGCTCCTGAAAACGCAAGCACCGCAACTGCGGGCGGAAAACGTCCGTAAACTAAGCGGCGCCACGCTGTCCCATACATAACCTCATTTTGCAGAAACAGACCGCAGGCTCTTCGATTCTTCCTGGAAAATCTAACTTTTCAACGGCTCGCTAGCGCGGTGCCAAATTCGCTGCGGGTCTGGATTACGCGGAGGATCGCTTCGCGGGTGACGATGCCAACGATGTTTGCGGCTCCGTCGCCATCGTGGCTTACGACGGGCATCTGATTCACATCGGCGGTGATCAGGCGCTCCAGAAGGCGCTGCAGCGGCTCCTCTGGCGAAGCCCAAAGAATGCGGTCGCGCGGCACCATCACGGACTGGACGGAATTCATGACCCACTCGTCGCGGGGGGTGGTACTTAATCCCGAGACATTCATCAGGCCTACCAGGCGGTCATCCATGGTGACGAGATGCACGCGGCGGCCGGTGCGCAACACTTCGCCACTGTATTCTTCGAGGCTCATGTTGGCGGGAATGGTGGGGACTTCCTGGCTCATGACGTCGGAGGCGCGCAAGCCTTGCAGGGTTTCGCGGATGGTGACCTGAGCCACGCTGGCTTGCGCGGCGTTGAGAATAAACCAGCCGATAAAGGCCAGCCAGATGGCTCCCCAATTGTGTTTGTAGATCGCCGCGTAAATGCCCCAACCGATCATGGCGTAGGCGATGACCTTGCCACTGGCTCCGGCAGCACGGGTGGCCCGCGAGAAATCCTTGGTCATGCCCCAGACAATGGCGCGAAGCATGCGGCCGCCGTCGAGAGGGAAACCAGGCAGGAGATTGAACGTGGCCAACAAGAGGTTGGCGAAGCAAAGATATTTGGCCAGCGCGCCAATCATTTCGTTTCCCGGGACGGCGAGCAGCAGCAGGAAGAATATGCCGGAGAGAAAACCGCTGGCCAGCGGCCCGGCGATGGCGATGTTGAATTCCTGAATGGCTTTGGTGGGTTCGCGAGCGATGCGGGCCAGTCCACCAAAGATGAACAGGGTGATGGAGAGGACTTTAATTTTGTAGCGCTGGGCGACGAAACTGTGGGCGAGTTCGTGGAAAAGGACCGAGCCGAAAAAGAGAACGCTGGTGGCCACGCCGGTGCCCCACTGTTCCGTGGTGGTCCATTTGGGATGCTCTTCGCCAAATTGTGAGGAAATCAGCCAACTGATCAGGCTGAAAATCAGAACCCAACTGAAGTCGAGATAGATGGGAATTCCCAGAACACGACCTATACGAATTCCCTGCGATTCATTCATTGGTGAGCGACCTTAAGCGGGCTAACTAACAGACTACCTCCGGTACGTATCAGACGCAAAACCATAAACGGTAAAAACGAGACAGCGGCGGAGGGTGCAGGGCGCGTCCGTGAGAACACGGCGTGTCTGGCGGCCCACGTATTCCTGGGGCCCTTGTTTTGTAAGTCTTTTATTTGCAGTGCGTTTTGACTGGTCCGACGAGTGCGATTCTCTTGTGCAGAGAAGTTAGAACCGGGAAGACGCGGCACGCAACGCGGTTCGACAGCACAGGAGAAACAACATGGAAACGATGATCACTTTCGCCGGAGTAACGATCACCACGCTGGTGGCGCTGTTCGCGGCGCTTGCTTTGCAGACGCTGTTCCTGAAAGCCACGTTTGCGCTGATGCGGCCATTGACGGCGAGTCGCAATGGCGGAGTCAGCAACGCTCCGGGAACGATGCGGAACTCGCGCGGCGCGGTGGAGCAAGGTGCGCGACTGGTGGCGCACGCGTATGGCAAAACGCGGTAATGGCGCGAAGAAGACCGACCCACGGAGAAAAAGTACTTCAAGCATCAGCACAGGAAAACCAGCAGGCAGAAGCGAATGGGAATAGGGCCAAGAGTTTGAGTGGTGCAGGGCAGTTGCGGAGTTGATGGAAGGATCAGGAAGCGAACGTGCGGGAAAGGAAACGGACATGATCGCGTTGAAGTATTTGCTGATGCTGGCGGGAATCGGAATATTCGGAAGCGCTGCGGCGCTGGTCGCGTACGACATTTACCTTGCGGCGCGGCTGCGGTGGCTGCTCGAAAAGACGAGTGGCGAAGGTGGTGCGGAAGGAGCTGCGGTAGCGGTGCGGCGCCCTTTCGGGCCGGTGCGTTGGAAGGCGGCGCTGCAGCTGGTGGCTTTGGCAATTCTGCCGGTCCTGCTGGCGCAGAGCATCATTGTGGTTCCAGACGGCTTCGCGGGCGTTCGAGTCAGCGAACTTTCCGGCGTGCGCCCCGGTACGTTGTATCCGGGAGTGCATCTGGTGGTACCGCTCATCGACAACCTAGTGGTGTATGACACGCGGGAACGGGTGTACACGACGACGGCGAGCGAAGTGCCGAAGTCTGGGGCCGAAGTGCTGACAGTGCAGGCGAGGGAAGGATTGAATATCGGGCTGGCGGTGAGCGTGCGGTACCGGTTGGACCCTTCGCGGCTGACCAGCATTCACCAGAATCTGCCGCAGCCGGTGGACGAGCAAGTGGTGGGGCCGGTGGTTTCGTCGACATATCGCCAGCTGGCGCCGAACTACGAGACGCGCGAAATTTTCGCGGTGAAGCGGGAAGAACTGCGATCGAAGGCGGCGGACGCGATTAAAACCAGGCTGGCCAGCGACGGAATCGTGGTGCGGGAAGTGTTGCTGCGCGACATTCGGCTTCCTGAGGAATACGCCCAAGGGCTGGAAGGTTTATTGCTGAAGGAGCAGGAGAACGACCGGCTGACCACCGAACAGGACATCAAGCTGAAGCAAGTGAAGATTGCGGAATTAGAAGCGGATGCGCAGAAAGCGCGCGAAGTGAAGCAGGCTGAAGCGCAAGCGCAGGTTCGGGTGCTACAGGCGAAGGCGGAATCGGACGCGATGCAGTACACCCTGCCGTTGAAACAGAAGCAGATCGAACAGACCAAGCTGGAAGCGCAGGCGCGTAAGGAAGCTACGCTGCAAAACGCGGAAGCGGCGGCGCAGGCAAAGATTATCGACAGCAAAGCAGAAGTGGAGCGGCAACACAACTTGTCGGAAGCCGAAGCGAACCGGATCCGAGTGACGGCAGCGGCGGACGCGGAGCGGCTGAGATTTGAGGCGGCGGTGTTGAAATCGAATCCGATGCTGATTCAGAAAATTATCGCGGAGCGGCTGTCGGATAAGTTGCAAATCATGATGGTGCCGATGGATGGGAAGAATTTCTTTGCCGCGGATGTGATGCGGTCGGCATTTTCGAACGGGATCGGTGGAGGAAGTTCGGCGACATCGGATGACGGAGATGACATGAATGCGCCACAACCCATGGCAGCAGCGCAGAAAAAGCCGGTGCGCCGGCCGTGATGAGAAGGATCGATGGTCCGGAGTGCGTCGCTGGAGAGGTGAGCATGAGCGAAGAGACAAGCACCGCCGCGCTTGAGCTTTTCAGCCCCAGGCCACAGAGGCCAGCGCCGCGCCCCGGGCCACCGGAAAGAGTCGGGGAAGGTTCGAGGTAAGAAACGGCGGAGTATTAGGAAACAAAGACAAGAGCTACGACGTAATCGCGAAGGAGAATGTCATGAGCCAGGTAGCGCAAACGGAAAAGTCGAGCAAGGTGATCCGTCTTTTGCAGGAGATGCTGCGGATTTCTTTTCGCGTGGTGATGTTCGTGGTGTGGGTGACGTTTGCGGGAGCAGCGTTTGGGCAAACGCCAGAGAAGCGGGTGGTAAAGATCTATGCGGTGGATCGCGCCGCAGCGGAAAATCTGCAGCGCTGGGTGGACGCTGGACACGATACGTGGTGCCGCCATGCCGAGCTGGTAGCGGCGAGGACATTGCGAGAAATCGCGCCCGAGATGGATGACGAATTGACGCTGGCGTCTTCTTCGTTGGAGAGCGAAGAAAAAGGCGACACGCAAGCTACTTACATCTATCGCTCGCTGGACGGGGGAACTTCATATCGAATCGCGGTGCGGCGCTATGAATGGTTAAAGAGCGAGACCGGGAATACCGATGTGGTTTGGATCCCAGAGCGAGTGGAGATGGTGACCGACCCGACCAGGGATTAGGCCAACTTTATGAGAGTTCCACCAACAAATAACAACGAAGAGCGTTACTCCCTGACCAGCCGGGCGGCCATGACCAAGCTGCCCGGTACCTCTTCAGGAAAAGCCGAGGAGGTAGGGAACGCGAGTAAACCGGAAAGGCAAACTCCCCACCGCTGCGCGAACGGCATGCGGCGAGCGGGGAATTCGCGGGAATCGCAACCGGCCAGTGCAGCAACTTACGCTAAGCGAAGCTTGCGGCGAAAGAAGCCGACAGCGAAGAGACCAGAGCCCAGCAAAGCGAACGTGGCGGGTTCCGGGGCTGCCGTGGGAGTGGCCGTCACCGAGCCGCCGGTAAGATCAGCGACCTTAGAACCGTCGAAGTAAAAGATGCCACCGGAGACCGGAAAAGTTCCGGTGAGCAAGGTGAACGGACCGTTTCCGGAATAGATCTGTGGGCCGAAGAACGCAAAGTCGTAGGAGTCTGAGCCAATGTCAAAGATGACATCGAGAAGACCAAGTTGACTAGTCGAAACGAAAACAACTTCGGAGCTGGGGAAAATCGCGCCTTCCACGTTCACATCAGTGGTGGTGTCCAGCGACGAAATGGTGCTGGGCTCCGAAAACGCAAACGCGAAAGGGGTTCCGGCTACCGAAGTGATGGCTGTGTAATCGACGCCGTCGGCGAAAGCAGAGGACGCGAAAACAAAGAAAACGAGTGGTGCGAAAAATAGCAAAGCTTTACGCAAAGTTGCCTCCTGTAAACAATTCAACAACGTGAGAACAGGGGCACGCGGTACCCCAAAGGGAATGCACTCAAAGCGTTGGAGATAAGAAATGGGAGTTCGCAAAGTTTTGCCACTATGGGGCAGAGAGAATCCGGAGAATCCGAAAGAGGTACTAGAACCTTTGCTCCATAACCAGGCGTGCATTTTTCGCATGTTTGGAGTTCGAGAAACGAGCAAGAAACAGGAGCAAAACCTGGTGGAGAATTGCACCGCTTTCAGATCGAAAAATCGCTGGAACGCTGCGGGAGCGTCTGTGGGAGGGGGCAAGCGCATCGTAAGAGTGTTACGATTCGAAAGGCTCCGAGAGGGAAAGATTGAAGCGAGCGTGGATAGCGGGAGTTTTGTGTTTAGCGGCGAGCGGGTGCCCGGTTTTTGCGCAACAAGAGAGTTGCGACGGATTGCGCGCGGAAAAAACCAAGACGTACGGATTTCATCCGGCGCAAATGAGCGAAACGGATATTGAGGCGAAGAGTAAGGAGTTGAACGCGTTCTGGAAGAACGTGCAAAACGCCGGGCCGGAAGGCGCGAGTTGCCTGAAGGGGATGCTGGCCGAGGAAAAGACGGATCACAATTTTCAGTTCGACGCGGGATCGATGCTGTTTCAGCTGGATCCGGCACCGGAGAATTTGATTCTGATTAGAGATTCGATCGGGCAGACGGATTTTCAGGAGACGGATCCGGCGGCGTATCTTGCCCTGGCGCTGGCCCTGTCGCAAAACGGAGTGGATATTCAGGGGCTGGCCGCGAGGCTCTTGCGATTTCCGAATGCGGTGATCCATATACCGGAGCATTCACTGGATCTGGACTCGGATACGGCGGCGTTGTTTCTGTATGGAAGCATGCCGGTGGATCAGGCCGATAAAGCGTTGACGAAAGAACTGTCTGCGCCGGAGCCAGTGATTCGGTCTACGGCGGCGCATCTGCTTGGCGAACAACTGAACGAAGAAAGTTTTCGAACGTTGAGCAAGTGGGACGGGCTGGGGAAGGTGGAAGAGGATTTTCGCCGGAACGATATTCAGGCGGTGATGAAATACCAGGCGCCGACGCCCGCCGAATTGGCTGCCAAGCCAAAATTTACACGCGAGCAGGTTTTGAAGAGCATCTCGCAACTTCCACATACGCGCAAGGAATTCGACGACCTGATGGCGACGAAGGGCGCGGAGTTTGATAAGCAGATGCGGGACATGAAAGCGACCCAGGAGCAGATTTCGAAAGCGGTGGCGGAAGGCGAGCCAGTGTACGGAATCGCGAACCGTACGGCGTTCATGGCCAGCGCGGTGGCGACGCTGAAGGCGGAAGATTTGGAGGCGCTGCGAGAAGCGCGAAAGAAGGCGCTGCTGAACATTTCGGATGAGAGCCTGGACGAATATTTGGCGTTCACGCAGGTGATGATCGGGCTGATCAACCGGATGGATTTGTTTCGAGAGTATCGAGTGCATTGAGATGCAATTAGCCTGAGCAAGAGAGCGGCAGCTTGTTGCTATTGCTGCAATGGGACGCGAGGCGCGTGTTTAGCTTTGGCGGCAGTCGCGATAAGGATATGCTTTTCTCGTTAGAGCAAGGTGAGGTAGGAGCGCCGCAGAGCGCTGGTGGTTGAAGTATCGGCGTAGTCAAAGCCGGCGAGATTCGCTTGCGAAGCAACGGAATTATAAGTTGGGCGGAGTTGGCATGAGTTTCCAGACAAAACTGTTTTTGATTTTCGTGGTGACGATACTGGCGTCGGTGTCACTGGTAACGTATGGGGTGACCCACTACACGCAGAAGTCGTTTGAGGACATGGACGCGCAGCGCACGGAAGCGCTGGTGGCACAGTTCAACAAAGAATTCGAACAGCGGAAGGAAACGGTGGTGCAGCAGGTGGAAAACATCACCAACGCAGATGTGACGGTGCGGATGGTGCTGGACCTGGCACGGCCAAATGCGGACTCGTCGCTGTATTTGCACGATGCAAATGGAGCCGCCCAAAGCCACGCATTGGATTTCGTGGAATTTGTGAATACGGATGGAACGCTGATTTCGTCGGCGCAATATCAGGGGCACGTTGGTACAAAGAACCCGTGGGTTACCGGGACGAAAAATTGGGATGGGACCGGGGCGTTTTTGAAGCGCGAAGAATTGCCGGACGGCGTGGCGCTGTCGCTGGCGGCGGTGCGGACGCAGACGGTTGGCGAGAAGAATGTATACGTGATTGGCGGGAAGAGGTTGGACCAGAATTTTCTGGCGACGCTGGTACTGCCGACGGGGATGCGCGCGCTGCTGTATAGGAATCTGGAGGCTTCGTTTGTGCCATCGGCTCTGACGGATTCGAATGGGGAGGTGGCGCAGGCCGATGCGTTTCAGCCGCTGATCGAGCAGGTACAAAACAAGCCGGCGGATGCGGTGAAGACGATCGAGTGGGGCAATGACGCGGCGAGCGCGGAGACGTTTCACGCCATGCCGCTAAAGGGTCGTAACGACGAATTGCTGGGCGTGTTGTTGCTGGGGAGTTCGCGGAAGGACCTGGTGTTGCTGCGGCAACAGATATTGAAGACAGCGGGCGCCGTGGCGCTGGCGGCGATTTTGATCGGGCTGCTGGTGAGTTGGTGGGTGGCGCGGCGGATTACGCGGCCGGTAGAAGAACTGGCAAACGGGGCGCGCGATGTGGCGTCCGGGCACTGGGATACGCACATTGATGTAAAGGGCCGAGACGAAATTGGACAACTGGCTGGGGCGTTCAATGACATGACGCGAACGCTGGCGTCGCAGAAAGAACGACTGGTGCAGACAGAGCGCGTGGCGGCGTGGAGAGAACTGGCGCGGCGTCTGGCGCATGAGTTGAGGAATCCGCTGTTCCCATTGCAGATTACGGTGGAAAATTTGCAGCGTTCGCGGCAGCTTGGAGCGGAACAGTTTCAGGAAGTGTTTGGGGAGGCGACGGCGACGCTTCGAGCGGAGCTTGCCAATCTGAACAACATTGTGGGACGGTTCAGCGATTTTGCGAAGATGCCCACGCCGGAATTTGCGCGAGTGAATGTGAACGAATCGCTGCGGAATGCGGTACGACTGTTCGAGCCGCAATTTACGGCGGTGGGGAAGCCAGCCATCACGACCGAATATTTTCTGAGTGAGAGCTTGCCGGAGATTGATGCCGACCCGGAATTGCTGCACAAGGCGTTTCAGAATCTGGTGCTGAACGCGTTGGATGCCATGCCGGCGGGCGGAACGCTGACGATGCGGAGTAGCGAGCGAGACGAAACGGTACGGATTGAAGTGTCGGATACAGGGAAGGGGCTGACGCCGGAGGAATGCTCGCGGTTGTTCACGCCATATTACACAACGAAA
The DNA here is from genome assembly GCA_036491775.1 of Candidatus Acidiferrum sp. Taxonomy (GTDB): domain Bacteria; phylum Acidobacteriota; class Terriglobia; order Acidiferrales; family UBA7541; genus Acidiferrum. The sequence goes on along the minus strand of DASXBH010000405.1, from coordinate 920 downwards.
ACGATGGGAACCGGGCTAGGACTGGCGATTGTGCAATCGGTGGTGAGTGATCATCACGGGACGATTTCCGTGGTGAGTGAGGAAGGGCGCGGGGCGACGTTTCGGATTGACTTGCCGAAGCGGCAGGCGGGCGCAGTGGTGAAGGCTAAGGCAGAACCCGCCGCAGCAACGACGGCAAGCGAACCCGAGGCGGCACAGACGGCGGCGGCTACGGACTAGAGTCTTAGAAGACCGACATTTTCAATGCCCACATAGAATTTCCTACATGGTTCTGGAGTTTTCTGAGTGCCACGCAAAGCACACCTTCTGCTTATTGACGATGATCCAAGCACACTAGCTTCCTTGGCGAGGGCGTTTCGCCTGGCCGGGCATGAGGCGACGGTGTGTGACAATGCGGCGCGTGGCAGCGAATTGGCGCGCGCGGAACGCTTCGATTTGATCCTGTCGGACGTGGTGATGCCGGGGAAAACCGGACTGGAGTTGCTGGAGGAGTTGAAGAAGGCAGGAGTGAAGACGCCGATCGTGCTGATCTCGGGGCAAGCGAATATTGAAATGGCGGTGAAGGCGACTCAGCTTGGCGCGCTGGATTTTCTAGAAAAGCCGCTGACCACGGACAAGCTGCTGGTGACGGTGGAGAATGCGCTGCGGCTGTCGCGTTTACAGGAAGAAAATCGGGATTTACGGCAAAAGCTGGGGAAGCACGAACTGGTTGGTGCCGGACCAGCGATGAAGAAATTGCTGGCGCAGATTGAACGAGTAGCGGCGAGCGAGACGCGGGTTTGCATTCTGGGAGAGACGGGAACGGGGAAAGAACTGGTGGCGCGAGCCATTCATGAGAAGTCGCCGCGACGTGAAAATGCGTTTGTGACACTGAATTGTGCGGCGGTGCCGGCGGAATTGATTGAATCGGAATTGTTTGG
>DASXBH010000404.1:0-17791 GCA_036491775.1 Candidatus Acidiferrum sp. | reverse complement strand
GTGAGCCACTCTAGGGATTGGCCGTGGAGTAGTTGGTCCTTCTATGCGGCGGGTGAGGCGGGATTGATTCGCATCGATGGAGACTGAGAAAATTCAACCCAAGACCCAGGTTCGTAACCCAACGGCGAACCTGGGGCACCCGCATGTCTCACTACTTCTGAGTCATGACTAACCATCCGGGATTGATCGAGAGTGAAGAAAACTACCCGAAGACCCAGGTTCTTACCCCAACGGCGAACCTGGGGCACCCATGCCACAAAGAAAAAGCCCGCTTCGCGTGGGCGAAGCGGGCTGAAGAATGTTTGGGTGGAGGAAGGCTTTAGCTTGCGGCTTCGGCTGGTTCTTCCTTTTTGGTTTTTTCTTTCTTTTCTTTTTTCTTGAATTCGTAGCCGACTAATTCGAGGATGGCTACTTTGGCGCCGTCGCCAACGCGATTGCCGCCCTTGATGATGCGGCAGTAGCCGCCAGCGCGATCGGCAAACTTGGGCGCGATCTCGCTGAAGAGCTTCTGAGTCATCGCCGGGGTCATGAGATAGGCTGCGGCCTGGCGACGCGATTGTAGAGTGTCGCGCTTGCCGAGGGTGATCATCTTTTCCGCCACGGGGCGCGTAGCTTTCGCGCGCGTGAGCGTGGTGGTGATGCGGCCGTGTTCAAACAAGTTGGTGACGAGGTTGCGCAACGTCGCGCGGCGATGCCACGGATTGCGCCCGAGTTTCGATCCTGCCTTACCATGTCGCATGATTCTGTCCTTTATTCCTTAGAGGGTGACCGATTCGTCGGAACTCGGCAGTTGCGTCTGGCTCGGGAGCGGCGGCCAGATAATGCGGCCGTGCTCATCGAACTTCATGCCAAGGCTGAGGCCCATCTTCACTAGTATATCTTTGATCTCGTTGAGCGATTTGCGACCAAAGTTCTTGGTCTTGAGCATTTCGTTTTCGCTCTTCTGCACGAGTTCGCGGATCGACTGAATGTTGGCGTTCTTCAGGCAGTTGTAGCTGCGCACGGAAAGCTCCAACTCTTCGACGGAGCGATCGAGGTGCTCGAGGCGCGGATCGTGAATGATGTCTTGCGGCATCTCCACGTTTTCCACGGGCTCTTCAAAGTTGATGAAGATGCTCATGTGATCCTTGACGAGCTTGGCAGCGAGGCCGATGGCGTCTTGCGGAGTGATGGCGCCGTTGGTCCACACTTCGATCATCAGCTTTTCGTAGTCGGTCATTTGTCCGAGACGAGCGGCTTCGACGGAGTAGTTGACCTTGCGCACGGGCGAGTGGACGGAATCCACCGGGATGTAGCCGATGGGCAGGTCTTCGTCGTAGTTGCGGTCGGCGGCCACATAACCGCGGCCATTCTTCACGCGCATTTCGATTTGCAACTTGCCGCCTTCGCTGACGGTGGCGATGTACACGCTCTTGTCGAGCACGGCGAAGTCAGCGTCTTCCTCGATCTGCGCGCTGGTGACCACACCGGGCTGCTCGACGTTCAGGTAAATCGTCTTGGGCAGGTCGTTGTTCAGCTTGATGGGCACCTGCTTCAAGTTCAGGATAATGTCGGTGGCATCTTCGACTACGCCCGGAATCGAAGAAAATTCGTGCAGAACGCCTTCGATCTTCACGGCGGTGATGGCGGCGCCTTCAATCGAACTGAGCAGGGCGCGACGCAGCGCGTTGCCTACCGTGGTGCCCCAGCCGCGCTCAAACGGCTGCGCCGAAAACCGACCGTACCGCTCTGTGAGCGACTCAAGTTCAGATGCCAGACGCTTCGGTTTCTGAAATCCCTTCCACATACTGTTCCTTCCTTCTGGCCCACATTCCGTGGACCCAATCCCTACCGCTTCCCCTAGTTAGATGCTCAGGAACGGATTGCCTCGGTGCGGCGAACCAGCCATAGCCGGCCCGCCACACGAGGGCTGAAATTACTTGGAGTACAGTTCCACGATCAACTGTTCGTTAACCGGCGGAGTCTGCACGTCTTCACGCTTGGGCAGGGCGACAACCTTGGTCTTGAAGTTTTCGCGGTCCTGCTCCATCCATGGTGCGGAGTTCTGGCTCTGCGCCACATTGCGCGCTTCAAGGACCATGGCGTTCTGGTGCATCTTGTCCTTGATGGCGATTTCCTCGCCCACGTTGACCTGGTACGACGGGATGTTGACCTTCTTCCCGTTGATCCGCACGTGTCCGTGCAGCACCAGTTGCCGTGCCTGCGCTCGAGAGGAAGCCAAGCCCGCACGACATACCACGTTGTCGAGCCGGCGCTCCAGCATGATGATCAGGTTTTCGCCCGTGGGGCCCTTGGCGCGTTCCGCCTTCTCGAAATAATTGCGGAACTGGCGCTCCAGCAACCCATAGTAGCGCTTCACTTTCTGTTTTTCGCGAAGTTGCAGGCCGTAACCCGCTACCTTCGCGCGCCGCGACTGGCCGTGCTGACCCGGTACAAAGTTGCGCTTCTCAATCGCGCACTTGTCCGTGAAGCACCGCAGTCCCTTTAAAAATAGCTTCTGCCCTTCCCGACGGCACAGGCGGCAGACCGCTTCTCGATGTCTTGCCAACTTCTATTCTCCCTTCCCAAATCTCTTCGAACCCAAAACCAAATCCATGTACATCAAACCCGGCGACGCTTTGGCGGACGGCAGCCATTGTGCGGAATCGGGGTCACGTCGCGAATGGCGACGATGTGCAAGCCCGCAGCGGCCAGCGCGCGCACTGCCGATTCACGGCCAGAGCCGGGACCTTTCACGCGAACTTCCACGCTCTTCATCCCGTACTGGTCACGCGCCGTTCCAGCAGCAGACAACGAAGCCTGTTGCGCAGCGTACGGCGTGCCCTTGCGCGAACCTTTGAACCCAATGGCCCCCGACGACGAAGAACAGATCACCCGGCCATCCGTATCGGTGATGGTGATCTGGGTGTTGTTGAAGGATGCGGACACATGCACCAGACCATGCGGCACAATGCGACGCTCGCGCTTCTTCTTGAATTCCTTCTTGCGCTTGCTGACTGCCGCGCCACCCTTTGCTCCAGCGGCCGGTTTTCCTCCCGGCTGCACGTCGGGTTGCTGATTTTGTTGCTGCTCTTTAGCCACGTTTCACTCCAATTTTCGAATCGAATCTTTTCCCGTCGCCAGCCTCTTACCAGGCCCCGCGATGGATTAACCCTTCTTGCCCTTAATCTGCTTCTTGCCGGCCACTGCTCCGCGGCGCGGACCCTTCCGAGTACGTGCGTTGGTGTGCGTGCGCTGCCCGTGAACCGGCAGATTGCGGCGATGACGAATGCCGCGGTATGCCTGGATTTCGATCAGGCGGCGGATGTTCATCTGGATCTCTTTGCGGAGATCGCCTTCCACGCGGCCTTCCTGCTCGATGATCTGGCGGAGACGATTGGTTTCGTCTTCGGTCAGATCGCGAATCTTTTTCGTGAAGTCCACATTCGCCTTTTCGGCGATGCTTTTCGCGCGCACCTGCCCGATGCCATAGATCGAGGTCAACCCGACCCATAGGCGCTTCTGCGGCGGAAGATCAATACCTGCGATACGTGCCATGGTCTCTCCTTGCTCCCTTTATCCCTGACGCTGCTTGTGCTTCGGATTCACACAAATCACCCGAACCACGCCGCGCCGATGGATAACCTTGCACTTGTCACAAATCTTTTTAACGCTTGCCCGAACTTTCATACTGCTTGCTCCCTCGCTGGCCATCCGAAAATGGCCGCTACCAAATTTGTTGCGCGTCGTCCGCTACTACTTATAGCGGTACACGATCCGGCCGCGGGTTAAATCGTAAGGCGACAATTCCACCGCCACCTTGTCTCCGGCTAGAATCCGGATGAAATTCTTGCGCATCTTGCCGGAAACGTGCGCCAGTACCTGGTGCTTATTTTCCAGCTCAACCCGGAACATCGCGTTCGGCAACGGCTCAATCACCGTCGCCATTACTTCAATCGCGTCTTCCTTCGAATTCCCGGAGTCGCTCTTCTCTTTTTTCTCGTACGGCTGCTTCGCCATAATCTCCCGTGTTCACTACTTATGTTCTTACCAAGACGGCCCGGTCATTTCTTTGGGACGCGTCAAAATCCAGGGTCCATTCGCGGTTACCGCCACAGTGTGCTCGAAATGGGCCGAAGGACTGCCATCGGCCGTTTCCGCCACCCACTCGCCGCGCATTTGCACTTCTGGCCGGCCCGCATTCACCATCGGTTCGACGGCGATGACCATGCCTTCCTGCAAACGAGCACCGCGTCCCGGCTCCCCGTAGTTCGGAAGATTGGGTTCATCATGCATCTTGGTGCCGATGCCATGTCCCACAAATTCCCGCACTACCGAATACCCGTGTTGCTCCACCCAACTCTGTACCGCGTGTCCGACATCGCCCAGCCGATTTCCCGGACGCATTTTATCGATCGCGCGATCCAGCGATTCCCGGGTCACGTCCAGTAGTTTCTGCAACTCCGGGCTAATGCGGCCCACCGGCACGGTCACTGCCGAATCTCCGTAGTACCCGTCGACTTCCATGCCAAAGTCGATGGATACGATGTCGCCCTCGACCAACTTCCGCTTCGGCGACGGTATGCCATGCACGATTTCGCTATTCACCGACGTGCACAACACACAAGGATAACCGCGATATCCCTTGAATGCGGCCTTACCCGGCCTGCCCGCGATGAGCCTTTCGGCAACTTTCTCCAGGTCCATCGTGGTCACTCCTGGCTCTACTTCCGCCCGAAGCGCATTCAACACTTCATGTACTGCCTGACCCGCGCGATACATCTTCTCGAGCTCAGCGCTGCTGCGTAATTGAATCGCCATCACCCTTTACCGCATTCCACGCATGCTGGACACGAGCTGCTGGATGTCTTGCTTCACTTCCTCCACGCTCTTTCGCGCATCCACATCGTGCAAATACCCGAGCCGCCGGTAGTACATAACCAGGGGCGCGGTCTGCTTCTCGTACGCGTGCAATCGCGGCCCAACTACTTCTTCGCGATCGTCAGGGCGATGGATTAACTCGCCACCGTCGTTATCGCAAATGCCTTCTACCTTCGGCGGCCGCTCGTAAATATTATAAATCTCGCCGCACAACTTGCAGACCCGCCGGCCCGTCATACGCCGCATCAGCACGTCGGTGCCGATGATCATATGAATCACGAACGGATGCTTGAATCCCTGGCGTTTCAGCAATTCACCCAGATACTTGGCCTGAGTGACGGTACGCGGAAAGCCATCGAAAACAAATCCGTTACTGCAATCCGGCCGTTCGATGCGCTCGGCCACCATCCTGAGCACCAGCGAGTCAGGTACCAACTCGCCGCGTTCCATGATCGGCTTCACCTTCAAGCCTAGCGGCGTGCCAAGGGCAATGTGCTCCCGTAGCATGTCACCCGTCGAAAGATGCGGCACGCCATACTTCTTTGCCAGCTCTTTCGCCTGAGTGCCCTTTCCCGAGCCCGGAGGCCCCAGGAAAATCACCGCGCGGTCGAGTTTTCCCACGGGACGCTCTTCCAGCGCCACGTCTCGTCTCCCTTAACGACGGCTACGCAAACGGCCCTTACGCGCGAAACCCTCGTAATTGCGCATGACGAGTTGTGCCTCGAGTTGCTGCACGGTGTCCATCGCCACACCGACCACGATGAGGAGCGAAGTTCCCCCAAAATAAAACGCCACACCGAGACCGTTCAGAATCCACTGTGGAAAGTGACGGTCAAACCAGTCGCCGCCCAGCCACACCGGCAAGTGGTTCAAGTGAATACCCGCGATCATCCATTCCGGGAGCAAGCAGACCAGCGCCAGGTACACCGCGCCGATAAACGTCAACCGCTTCAGGATCATGCTCACATATTCCGAGGTGCTGCGGCCCGGACGAATGCCGGGGATGAACCCGCCATTCTTGCGCATGTTGTCCGCAAGCTCTGTCGGATTGAAAACGATGCCGACATAGAAGAAGGCGAACAGAATGATCATCAAGACATAAATCAGTGTGTACAGCGGCTCGCCCCACTTCAGTTTGTCCGCAATGCCCTTTAGGAACGGCCATCGCGCACCCAGCATTAACGCCGCGGTAGCCGGAAATGCCAGCAACGAACTGGCAAAAATTGGCGGAATCACTCCGCCGGAATTCACGCGCAATGGCAGATACGTGGACTGGCCACCCATCATGCGCCGTCCGACAACGCGCTTGGCGTACTGCACCGGAATGCGTCGTTGCGCACCCTCGACGAACACGATGAAAGCCACCACCGCGATCATCAGGGCCACGAGTAGCAAAATTACCAGCGGAGTGAATGCTCCCCACGCCTGGGTCTTGGCCTTTTCCCAGAGATCGAAAATCGCTCGCGGCAAGCCCACCACGATGCCCACGAAAATGATCAGCGACATGCCATTGCCGATGCCGCGTTCGCTGATCTGCTCGCCCAGCCACATAATGAACGCCGAGCCTGTGGTTAGCGTCAGAACGGTCATGAGCACGAAACCAATTCCCGGGTGATACACAAGATTGGCTTGCGACTGCAGCGTGGAAGCGATGGTCGTGCCTTGGATGATGCTCAACGCAATCGTCAAGTACCGCGTGTACTGCGTAATTTTGCGCCGGCCCAGCTCGCCCTCTTTTTGCAGGCGCTCCAGGTACGGGAACACCACCGTCATCAACTGCAAGATAATCGACGAGGTGATGTACGGCATGATGCCCAGTGCAAAGATCGTGACCCGCCGGAAGTTTCCACCGCTGAACAAGTCGAAAATCCCCAGGACGGAACCAGCCGACTTCTCCATCAGGAGCCGGAGCTCTTCAGCGTTGATTCCCGGCGTCGGAATGTGCGCGCCCAGGCGGTAGACCGCGAGCAGCGCCAGCGTAAAGAACAACCGCTTGCGCAGATCTTCGATCCGGAAGAGATTCGCGAATGCTTGTAAGAAACGATTCAACATTACGAGTCCTAGGTCCTATCGATTACGCCACTACCTCAAACGCACCACCCGCCTTGGTAATCTTTTCCTTGGCGGAAGCGCTGAATGCATGGGCATGAATAGTAAGCTTATTCTTCAACTCGCCATCGCCCAAAACCTTGATGGGATCCGTGGCGCGCCGAATGAAACCGTGCGCGCGCAACAATTCTGGCGTTACCGTCTCGCCGGCGGGGAACACGTTCAGTTCCTCCAGGTTGACGACCGAATACGACACGCCAAACGGATTGTGAAACCCGCGCTTCGGAATGCGGCGGTGCAACGGCATCTGTCCGCCTTCAAACCCGCGCCGGCGCGAATAACCACGCCGCGATTTCTGTCCCTTGTTACCGGAGCCAGACGTTTTGCCCAGCTTCGAACCCATGCCGCGGCCGACGCGAACTTTCTTCTTGCGCGAACCCTTCGGCGGGCGCAGCGTCGACAAACTTACCGGCTTATGTGCCTTTTTCTCTTTATCAGCCATGAATTACTCCACCACTTCCACAAGGTGCCGGACCTTATGAATCATGCCGCGCGTTTCCGGCGTGTTCTCGCGCTCCACTACCTGATGCATTCTGCGCAGGCCCAAGCCACGAATCGTGGCGCGCATATCATCGGTGCTGCCGATGAAGCTCTTGACCCACTTCACTTTCACGGTTCCGGCGCTCTTCGCGCCTTTCTTTTCGCCAGCCATACTTATTCCCCTGCCGCCTTCTCAACGGGCTTTTCCGCAGCCACTTTAGGAGGCCTGCCGCTGATCTCTTCAATGGTCTTGGATCGCGTCTCGGCCACTTGCCCGGCATCCTTCAAGCTGAGCAGCGCCGCGAACGTAGCCTTAATGACGTTATGCGGATTAGATGTACCCAACGACTTGGTGAGCACATTGGTGATTCCCGCAACCTGCATCACCTTGCGAACCGGACCTCCAGCGATAACCCCGGTGCCTTCCGAAGCCGGCTTCAGCAGCACCTGCGCCGAACCATAGCGTCCAGTAACCTGGTGCGGAATCGTGGTGCCCTTCATGTTCAACTTGATCAGGTTCTTCTTTGCTTGTTCAATACCCTTCTTGATGGCCATGGGCACTTCGCGCGCTTTGCCCATTCCGAAACCAGCATGGCCGCGGCTATCGCCAACTACGACCAGCGCCGAAAAACTCAGGTTTTTGCCGCCCTTTACCACCTTGGTGACGCGATTGATAGCGACCACATCATCCTTCAAATCCGAAGGATTGACCTCGAGAAGCCGCCGCACCGCTAGACTGTCACGCAAAATTTGCTTCGACATTTAGAACTGTAACCCCGCTTCCCGCGCTGCATCTGCGAGCGCCTTGACGCGGCCGTGATACTTGTACCCGCCGCGGTCGAACACCACCTTGACGACACCGGCTGCCTTGGCGCGTTCGGCAATGTACTTGCCAACGGCCTTAGCGGAAGCGATGTTGCCACCACCCTTCAAACTCTTTTTCGTTTCCTTGTCCACCGAGCTGGCGGACACCAGCGTGCGACCGCTGCGATCATCAATGATCTGCGTGTAAATATGTCCCACCGAGCGATACACGCATAGGCGTGGACGTTCCGGCGTGCCGGAAACCTTGGTGCGCACTCGCGAGTGCACACGTTGCCGGCTCTGATTCTTAGAAAGCTTGCTTACTCGTGCCGATGCCACTGTTGTATCTCCTTCAATCCCCTTCTTCAGGTTGCAACTGCCCTCCCTGAAGAAAAATCTCTTAACGCAAGTCCTACGCTGCCCCAGCCTTTGCACCAGCCTTGCCGGCCTTCTTCTTCAACCGCTCGCCGGTAATGCGAACGCCCTTCTGTTTGTACGGGTCGGGTGGACGCAGCGAACGGAGGTCCGCCGCCACCTGGCCAACTTGCGCCTTATCCGCGCCACTGACCACAATGTGCGTCTGCTTGTCCACGGTGATCTGGATGCCTTCCGGAATCTGAAACTCCACCGGGTGCGACTTACCGAGCGCGAACGCGACCGCTTTACCCTTAACTTCCGCACGATATCCCACGCCGACGATGTCGAGATCCTTCTTGAAGCCCTGAGTCACGCCGTGAACGGCGTTGGCCAGCAAAGCGCGGGCCAGACCATGTAGCGCGCGATCGTCTTCATTCTCGCGCACGGCGGTCAGCACGCCATCTTTCTGCTCCAACTTGATCTGCCGCGGCACCAGCACATGCAGCTTCCCCTTGGGACCCTGCACTTCCACTTTGCCGCCACCCACGTTAATCTTCACGCCCGCGGGCACTGGAATCGGTTTGCGACCAATACGTGACATCTGTTCTGTCCTCGTCTCTCGAACTCGTTACTGCCTCTGCGTTCTCGCGAACGCGATTACCAAACTTCGCAAAGAATCTCGCCGCCCAAGTTTGACTTGCGCGCCGTGCGCCCAGTCATCAAACCCTTTGGCGTGGTCAGGATGCTGATTCCCAGTCCACCGACCACCGGGCGAATTTCCCGCGCGCCCAGGTAATTGCGCTGGCCAGGCCGCGAAATGCGCTTCATCCCGGTAATTACGCTACGTCGGTCCGGGGTGTACTTCAGGAATACCCGAAGCGTCTTGCGGGTCTTGTTCTCGTCCACCATCTTGTAGGTCGAGATGTAACCCTCTTCCTTGAGAATGCGGGCAATCTCGGTCTTCAGCTTCGAAACCGGCACATCGACACGCTGGTGCTTGGCGGCAGCCGCGTTGCGAATACGTGTCAAGAAATCAGCTATTGGATCCGTCTGCATAGTTTCTTCTCTCGCTCCTACCAGCTTGCTTTCACAACGCCCGGGATCTCGCCCTTGAGGGCCATGCCGCGGAAACAGATGCGGCACATTTGGAACTTGCGGATATACCCGCGCGCGCGGCCGCACACCCGGCAACGGTTGCGCACTCGAACCTTAAACTTGGGCTTCTTCAGCGTCTTGGCAATTTTTGCGGTGCGTGCCATTTATTGTGCTACTCCTTTTTCACGCAAGGGGAATCCAAGTCCCTTGAGCAATTCGCGGCCTTCTTCATCGTTGCGCGCGCTGGTCGTCAAGGTGATGTTCATGCCCTTGATCTTGTCCACGCGGGTGTAATCGATTTCCGGAAACACCAACTGATCCTTCAGCCCCAGCGTGTAATTGCCGCGACCATCGAACGCGTTCGAAGGCAGCCCGCGGAAATCGCGCACGCGCGGCAACACCACGTTGCACAGCCGGTCGAGGAATTCGTACATCTTCTCGCCGCGCAGTGTCACGGCACAGCCAATTGGCATGCCTTTGCGAATCTTGAAATTCGCAATGGACTTCTTGGCGCGGGTGATGATTGGCTTCTGTCCGGTGATCTGCCCCAACTCCACTGCTGCGGTATCCAGCAGCTTGGCGTTCTGGCTGGCTTCGCCGAGTCCAATGTTCAACGTGATCTTCTGGAGTTTCGGCACGGCCATGACGTTCTTCCAGCCGAAGCGCTTCATCAGCGCGGGCACCGTCTCCTTACTGTACTTTTCGTGCATTCGAGTCTTCATGCCAGTCGTATTCCTTCCAAAATCTTACTTGTCGAGCGTGGTGCCGCAACGCTTGCACGCACGCACCTTGGTGCCATCAGCCAAAATGTTGTGGCCGATGCGGGCATGCTTGCCGCAACTGCCGCACACTACCATTACCTTCGAAGCATTAATCGGCGCTTCGCGTTCCACAATGCCGCCCTTGATGTTCTTCGCCGGATTCGGGCGAGTGTGCCGCTTGATGATGTTGGCGTGCTCCACGATCACGGTATTCTTCCGCGGATTAATGGACAGCACCCGGCCATTCTTGCCGGCGTCGCGCCCGCTCATCACCCGCACGTTATCTCCCTTGCGGATGCTGATCTTGTAGCGCTTCGTGGTTTCTTCTGTGTATCCCATGACTTACCAAACCTCCGGAGCCAGCGAAACAATCTTGGTAAATTTCTTTTCGCGAAGCTCTCTCGCCACCGGGCCAAACACACGCGTCCCGACAGGTTCGCCGGTGTCATTGATCAGCACCGCGGCATTATCGTCAAAGCGAATGTACGTGCCGTCTTTGCGACGATGTTCTTTGCGCATCCGCACAATCACGCACTTCACAACCTTGCCTTCTTTGATCTGGCTTTCCGGCGTCGCTTCTTTCACCGACGCGGTGACAATGTCGCCCAGTCCCGCTTTCAACCCCGCATCGCCACCGATGGGGAGAATGCACATCAACTTCCGTGCTCCGGAATTGTCGGCTACCGTCAGCCAGGTTCGCATCTGAATCATGATCTGCTCCCCTGTCCTTACTTCGCAGACGCTTTATGCGTCAGCACTTGTTTCAACCGCCAGCGCTTCAGCCGCGAAAGCGGCCGCGCGGACACGATGCAAACCGTATCACCCAGCTTGGCTTCGCGCTTTTCATCATGCGCATAGAATTTCTTCGAAATGCGGACTACGCGGCGGTACTTAGGATGCTGCACCAGTCGCTGCACTTCGACCACAATGGTCTTTTCCATCTTCGCGCTGGTCACTTTGCCGATCAGTTCCGTCTTGTTCCCGCGATACGTCGATGGCGCCGTCGGTTGCCCGGCCGGTGTCGTTCCTGTTGGTGTCGCTTCTGTCGTCATTACGCCTTACCTGCCTTCGCCGTCTTTGCTCCGGCGGTCAATTCTTGTGCGCGAAGCAGCGTCTTCACCCGCGCCAAATCCTTGCGAGCCTCGCGAAGGCGCTTCAACGCTTCCGCTTGCCCAGTAGTCATCTGAAAGCGCAGCCGGAAGATCTGTTCCGCCAGATCCTTCTCCCGTGCGCGCAATTCTGTTTCGCCTTCTTCTCGAATCTTTTCAATACGCCGCGCCATTTCTACAACCCTCCTGTGCGCGAAACAAATTTCGTAGGAATCGGCAGCTTATGCGACGCCAGACCCATGGCTTCCCGCGCCGTTGCTTCATCCACGCCCGCCATTTCGAACATGATGCGACCCGGCTTGACCACCGCCACCCACTTTTCCGGTGCGCCTTTACCCTTACCCATGCGGGTTTCTGCCGGCTTCTTGGTGTAGGGCTTGTCCGGAAAAATCCGGATCCACAACTTGCCGCCACGCTTGATGAAGCGGGTAATCGCCACGCGTGAAGCTTCAATCTGACGATCGGTGATCCACGCATTCTCCATGGCCTTCAAACCGTATTCGCCAAACGCCAGACTTCCGCCGCGCCACGCTTTGCCCTTGCGGCGGCCGCGCTGCTGCTTTCTGTACTTGACCTTCTTCGGCATCAACATCGGTATATTCTCGCTTCCCTAATTTCTAATCCCTTGTTCGTCCGCTACATCAAGCCGCGGCAATGGCAGCGGGCTTGTTATCTTCCCGCTTGGTGCGCTTTGGAACGTTTTCGCCCTGATAAATCCAGCACTTCACGCCAATCACGCCATACGTCGTGTTCGCTTCCGCGGTGCCAAAATCAATGTCGGCGCGCAACGTCTGCAGCGGCAACCGGCCTTGCAGGTACCATTCCTTGCGCGCGATTTCTGCGCCGTTCAAACGCCCGGCGACACGCACCTTGATTCCCTTGCAACCAAAACGCAGCGCCGAATCCACCGCTTTGCGCATTGCGCGCCGAAATGCCACGCGCTTTTCCAGTTGCAGCGCAATCGATTCCGCAACCAACGTTGCATCCAGTTCCGGACGGTGCACTTCCTGAATATCGATGTGCACTTCCCGCTTGGTGCGCTTCGACACTTCCTGCTTCAGCTTGTCGATTTCCGCGCCTTTGCGGCCAATGATGATGCCCGGCCGCGCGGTAGCGATGCGCACTACCAGCTTGTTGGCGGCACGCTCGATATCGATTGAACTGACGCCGGCGCTCTTCAGCCGCTCTTTCAATTCCTTACGCAGCTTCACATCTTCGTGCAGCAAATCGGCGTAATCCCGATCTGCATACCAGCGAGACTTCCAGGGCTTGTTGTAGCCGAGGCGAAATCCGTACGGGTGTGTTTTCTGTCCCATTACTTCTTCCCCTTCTTTCCAGGAGCCTGTTTCCCCGCTAACGCCTTGCGAACCCGCCGAGCGGTTCCGCGTACGCCCTTCTGTGCTTCTGCTTCCGCCTGGTTCGCGGCTACGCGTTCTGCCGCAGCCACATGGTGCTCGGCCACGCCGACCCAGATGTGCGCGGTGCGCTTCTGGTAACGAAATGCCCGGCCCATCGGCGCGGGACGCAACCGCTTCCAACGCGAGCCTTCGTTCACGAAACACTTGTTCACGAACAACTGATCGACGTCGAGCGGCGTGCCAGAATCAGCAGCCTTTAGCTCGGCATTCGCGATCGCGCTGCGCAGCACTTTTTCAATGTGCTTCGCTGCGCGCTTTGGCGTATACCGCAGCGCTTGTAACGCCGCTTGCGCCTGCTGCCCGCGGATCAAATCAATTACCAGTCGCGCCTTTTGCGGCGACATGCGCACGTGCCTTGCCAGCGCGTGAGCTTCTATCGTTCCTGCTTGTGTCTGTGCGTCAGCCATGTCTTATGCCCTCGGCGCTGGTGCTGCTGCTGCGCCGCCTCCTGCAGGAGCTGCGCCCGCCGCCTTCTCGAGTGCCGCTTTTACGGCGTGACCCTTAAAGGTGCGCGTTGGCGCAAACTCGCCGAGTTTGTGTCCGATCATCTGTTCGGTCACATACACGGGAATAAATTTTCTGCCGTTGTGCACGGCAATCGTGTGCCCGATCATGTCGGGAACGATCGTGGAGCGCCGCGACCACGTCTTCACTACTTTCTTTTCGTTGCGCGTATTTAGTGCTTCCACCTTGTCGCGCAAGTGGCCATCGACAAACGGCCCTTTTTTCGTTGAACGTGCCATCGCTTCCTTATTCCTCCACGCGGCGCAACCTGCCCCACTGGGCGTGCCGCATCTTTTTGAAACCTCGCACCGGACCCGGTACACGATGCGATCGGGGACAAAATGGGCAGACAAATCGCGTGCCCAGCGCGTTCGGAATTCGTTCCACAATCACCGCCCAGCCCGGCTTGCACAGCTTGTACAGCACCGGCTCGAGTGGTACGGCCACCTTCACTGCTTTGGCCGCTGGTTTGGGGGCTACCTTTGGTGCCACCCGTTTTACTGCTCGCTTCACCGGACGCGTCCTGCTGCCGGATCGACGTGTTGTTCGCGTTGCTCGCATGTTTCGCTCTCCCCCGCCGGCTTTTCGCCAACCGGGATCTGCGGTTATTGCTCGTCTAACCTTGGGCGCTCTCGTTCAGGATTACGCCCCGTCCACTTCGTTGACCCACTCGCTGCGGGAACAGGACCCCTCATTCTCTTCCCGATTCGGCTCGCCGCTCTCGCCAACATCTCGAAAGTGCGAAGCGGAAATTGTTTACTTCCGGCGCTCCACGATCATGCGATCGGTGCGCTTGTTGTGTCGCGTCTTCTTACCTAGTGTTGGGAACGCCCACGGTGTTTGTGGGTGATTGCCCTTCACGCGGCCTTCCCCACCACCGTGTGGGTGATCCACAGGGTTCATCGCCACACCGCGAACGGTGGGCTTGATGCCCTTCCACCGCGTGCGGCCTGCCTTACCATAGGTCTCGTTTTCGTGATCGAGGTTTCCAACTTGTCCCACGGTTGCTTTGCAATCCACAGAAAACTTGCGAACTTCGCCGGACGGCATCTTGACCAGTGCCAGATCGCCTTCTTTGCTCAACAACTGAGCGGAAGCGCCGGCAGTGCGAACTGCCTGGCCGCCACGGCCCGGATACAGCTCCAGGTTATGCACCATCGTGCCAGGAGGAATGTGGCGGATCTTCAGGGCGTTGCCCGGCAGAATGTCCGCGCCTTCGCCAGTCGAAACCGTCGCGCCTACTTCCAGACCCACCGGGTGCAGGATGTAGCGCTTGTCGCCATCGGCGTAGTGCAACAGCGCAATGTTGGCGCTGCGGTTCGGGTCGTACTCGATCGAAGCGACCACCGCGGGCACGCCTTCTTTGTCGCGACGAAAATCGACCACGCGATACTGCTTCTTGTGGCCACCGCCGCGATGCCAGACGACAATTTCGCCCTGGTTGTTACGCCCGCCCGAACGCTTCTTCGGCTCAAGCAAATTCTTTTCCGGCGTGTCTTTCGTGATGTGGCTCTTATCGAGCACCGTCATGAAACGCCGTGACGCCGTATATGGATTAAAGCTCTTCAGTCCCATCGCTGCCTCTTACCTTCTAAATCTCTCCGCCAACTTGGCGGCTTGCCCGACCCTGTTGTTACAAATTCTCCGCGTACTCGATCATCTTTTCGCCTGCCGCCAGCTTCACGTACGCTTTCTTCCAGTCGCGGCGATAGCCTTCACTTTGTCCACGGCGGCGCATTTTCCCGACGAAATTGGCGGTGCGTACATCCGTCACTTTCACCTTGAAAATCTGCTGTACCGCTTCCTTGATCTCGGTCTTCGTGGCACCCGCGGCAACTTCGAAAACCACGGTGTGGTGTACTTCCTTCACGCCTAGTCCCTTTTCCGTGATGATGGGACGCCGAATAATTTGATAATGCGGGGCTGCCATAACTTATTCCTTCCCCTTCTTCTTGGCCGGCTTTTTCGCTGCTGCCGGTTTCTTGGCTGCTGCCTTCGGCGCAGCCGCTTTGGGAGCCGCTTCCTTCTTCGCTTTAGGAGCGGGCGCGATGTGTTCCACGTCCGGCGCGGCGATTGGTTCGGCGTTCGGATCGAGAGAGCGAACCAGGCGCGCTACCGCATCCTTCGAAAGAAACACGCGGTCGTGACGTAAAACATCGTACGGCTGCAGCACATTCGTCGCGCTCAACTTCACGCCTTCCATGTTGCGGCTGGCGAGTTCGAGGTTGCGGGTATCACCGTACGCCACAAGCAGCGCGGTCTTTTCGGCGTTGAGCTTATTCAATGCAATGCGCAACGTCTTGGTCTTGTGCGTATCCAGTGACCACGCATCGATAATCGTGAGCTTCTGCTCCGCCAGCTTCGCCGAAAGTGCCGAGCGCAATGCGCCGACAATCATTTTCTTCGGCAACGCGTACGCATAGCTGCGAGGACGAGGCCCGTGAACGGTTCCACCATGGCGCCACAAAGGCGACCGAATAGAGCCAACACGCGCGCGGCCAGTACCCTTTTGCCGCCAGAGTTTGCGACCTGCGCCGCTGACTTCGCTCTTGTCTTTGGTCTTGGCGGTGCCACTACGCAGCCCACGGAGATACCACCGGGAAGCTTCGTGCAGCAGGTGTTCGTTCACTTCGACGCCGAAGACCGCGTCCGCCAGTTCTACCTGGCCAACGGTCTTGCCATCCAAATTGACTACATCTACGACCGGCATATCTTTTCTCGCTCTCTCAATCTCGTCTGTTTCCGTTCTACCGAATCACTGCCTTACTTCGCCTTCTTCGCTGCTCTTCTCGACCGGTGGATGAAAATGTACTGACCACTTGGTCCCGGCACCGAGCCCCGCACCAGCAGCAGGTTCTCGTCCGAATCGACCTTGATCACTTTCAAATTCTTTGCGGTCACTCGCTCGTTGCCCATGTGCCCTGGAAAATGTTGATTCTTCCAGACGCGTGATGGGAACGAACTGCCGCCGATACCGCCCGGTGCGCGATGGAACATCGAACCGTGCGTTGCGTCGCCGCCGGCATAGTGCCAGCGTTTCACGCCGCCCGCGAATCCCTTACCCTTGCTGACGCCGGTGATATCCACCAGTTCGCCAGCTTTGAAAGCTTCCACCAACACGCGATCGCCAACCTTCGTTTCGTCTTTCGACTCTTCCAGACGAACTTCGCGCATCACCTTCATCGGAGCTACGTTGGACTTCTTGAAGTGCCCAGTCAGCGCCTTGTTCACGCGCTGCGGCTTCACGAATTCCACCAACCCCAACTGCGCCGCGTCGTAGCCATCCTTCGCCTTCGTGCGCCGCTGCACCACAACGCAAGGACCCGCCTGAAGCACGGTGCAACCCACCAGGTTGCCGTCTTCCGCGAAGATCTGCGTCATGCCCAGCTTGATACCGATAATCCCGTCGACCGCCATTTTCTCGTCTCTCTCTCGCAGCTTGCCTCGAGGGGTATTGGCTGCGTACTTCGGTAATTTCCGTTCTTACTTCCCTGCGTGCCCGAAGGCCTTGATTTCCACGTCGACGCCTGGCGGCAAATCCAACTTCATCAGTGCGTCCACCGTGTCCGGTGTCGGCTCCAGAATGTCGATCAGCCGCTTGTGCGTGCGCATTTCAAACTGCTCGCGAGACTTCTTGTCTACGTGCGGTGAACGCAACACGGTCCAGCGGTTGATGGTGGTAGGCAGTGGAATCGGGCCGGCAACATCGGCGCCAGTCCGCTTCGCGGTTTCCACGATTTCCCGCGTGGATTGGTCCAGAATTCGGTGGTCGTACGCCTTCAGACGAATGCGAATTTTATCTCCTTGTCTCATGGCGTTACTCGATGATCTCCGTAACGGCGCCGGCGCCTACGGTGTGGCCGCCTTCGCGAATCGCGAAGCGCAACCCCTTCTCGAGTGCTACCGGCGTGATCAGCGTAACTTCGCAGCTCACGTTGTCGCCCGGCATCACCATCTCGACGCCTGCCGGCAACTTCATGTCGCCAGTCACGTCGGTGGTGCGGAAATAAAACTGCGGACGATAGCCGGAGAAGAACGGAGTGTGACGTCCACCTTCTTCCTTGGTCAGCACATACGCTTCGGCCTTGAACTTGGTGTGCGGCGTGATCGAGCCCGGCTTGCAAATTACCTGGCCGCGCTCCACATCATCTTTTTCCGTGCCGCGCAGCAGCAAGCCAACGTTGTCGCCGGCAATGCCTTCGTCCAGCAACTTCTTGAACATTTCAATCCCGGTGACGACTTTCTTCTGCGTCGCGCGAAAACCCACGATTTCCACTTCTTCGCTGACCTTCAC
>DASXBH010000403.1:0-1712 GCA_036491775.1 Candidatus Acidiferrum sp. | reverse complement strand
CCCCGGTACTCGCCCCTCATCCTTCTTCCTCACACAAAACAACAATTCGTAATCATCCCCACCGTGCAACGCCAACTTCACCGCGTCCGCCCGATCCTGCAACTCCACCCGCGGCAACGCCTCCGCCTCCACCCGCGCTCCCACTCGACTCGCCGTGCACAACCTCCGCAAATCCGTCGACAATCCATCCGACACATCCATCATCGCCGTTGCCAATTTCTTCTGCGCCAGCCACCGTCCCAATTCCAAGCGCGGTTCCGGGTACATGTGCTTCCTCAGTGCCGCATTCGTTGCCCGCCCCATTCCTCGCCCGGCGACCAACTCCCGCAAACCCAAATCCGCCTCGCCCAACGTTCCGCTAACGAACACCACATCTCCCGCCTTCGCGCCCGAGCGCAATATCGCCCGTCCCGGCCGCACTTCGCCTACCACCGTAATGCTGATGAAGGTCTCTTTCCTTCGCGTCGTATCCCCGCCAGCGGCCACGCAACCAAATTTTCTCGACGCCCTTTCCAATCCCTTCAAGAATTTCGTCAACCATTTCCCCGTCAATTCCGTTGGCAGCGCCAGGCTCAACAAATAACACCGCGCCGTCGCGCCCATCGCCGCGATATCACTCGTCGCCCGCGCCAGCGATTTCCATCCAATTGCGTCCGCGGGATGCTTCTCCAACAAAAAATGCGATCCTTCCAACGACCAGTCGCACGTCAACACTGCCTCAGAGCCGCGCGTCGGCTTCCAGATTGCCGCATCATCTCCAATTCCCAAGCGCACTCCGCCGCCATGCGAACCACGCGACGCTTCCTCAATTTTTCGCAGCAGCGTGTCTTCATTCAGTCGTTTTTTCATCGGTTCCGCGTATCGTGCCTTTCGCTGTCCCCCGGGACAGGGTACAGTTTTCCTGCTGCTGTCCAAAATAAACTTAAATACAGGGTTGACGCCGGGGACCTACAAAAATTAGGATACGGTGTATTCGCGAACCATGGCTCACGGTTCAGTTCTCTGGTTATCGGGATTTTATTGTGCGGTTCTCAGGGTGCACTAACGACGCCGCGCATCTTCAATTTGCTACACTTAGTCTGACATGTTTGGCCTGAGGGGCCATCTGTGATCACTGGCAAGAACTACACATTCTTTATTGCTTCGACGCCGGGCAAGCTTCGCAAGCTTGTTCTCCCTTCCTACTTGCTCCACGGCGTTGCCGCTCTTGCCATCATCGGCAGCATCACCGTCGTCGCCGCCATCGGCTCTTACAGTCGCATGTTGTGGAAGGTTGGCAATTACAACGCTCTCCGCCACGACCAGGAAAATCTCAAAAAGCAGTACCGCGAACTTCAATCCACCGTTAAAGACACCAACGAGCGTCTCGATTCTCTCCAGGGTCTAGCCACTGAAGTTGCCATGACCTACGGCGTCATGCGGTACCATCCCGCTGCCTTCGATCTCATCGATAACGAAGCCACTCCCCAAGACGCCTTCGACCGCTCTGTCCAGCAATATTCGTTTCTCAAGCGTAACGCCGCCGCCATTGCCGTTTCTGCCGGTGGACTTCGCTTGATCCCCGCGAGCGCTTTTGCCGATTCCGATTACACGCCTTCTATCTGGCCCGTCCTCGGACACATCACCGACAGCTTCGGCGAACGCCTCGATCCCTTCTCCGGTGAAGGTGCCTTCCATACCGGCGTCGACGTCAGCGCCGACTATGGTGCTCC
>DASXBH010000402.1:0-3887 GCA_036491775.1 Candidatus Acidiferrum sp. | reverse complement strand
ATCATGAAGCTCGACTTGAACCACGGCACCACTTCCTTAATGTGGTGAATGTTCACCAAAAACGACCGGTGCGGCCTCCAGAACGAATCCGAATCCAGCGCCGCGTGCAATTCCTCTAGCGTCCGGTAATTCGACGACCCTTCCACTTCCTTCGACATCACCGTGATCAGCCCGTCCTCAATCCCCGCGAACACCAGATCTTCCGCATCTACCAGCAGCATTCTCTGCTGCGACTTGATCATGATCTTCGATGGCACCGTCGCCTGCGGCTTCCCCGCTCCAAGCTGATTAAACAATTGCTCCAGCCGATCCGTTGGGCTGACATGCGCATCCATTTCCCGCCGCGCCCGCTGTATCGCCTTCGCAATTCGCGCCTTATCAAATGGCTTCAAAACGTAATCCACTGCATTCACGTCAAACGCCTGCACCGCGTAATGATCAAACGCTGTGGCAAACACGATGTGCGGCACCTTCAGTTTCCGCTCCACTAGCCTCTTTAAAACGCCAAATCCATCCAGCCCCGGCATTTGCACATCCAGAAACAGCAAATCCGGCGCGTGTTCCTTAATCAGGTTTACCGCTTCAATCCCATTCTTCCCCTGTCCCACCAAATTAATCTCAGGAAACCCCTTCAACAAAAACGCCAGCTCTTCCCGAGCCGGCTTTTCGTCATCCACAATAATCGTATTGATCGTCATAATGGGTCCGCCAAAGTATACCCCGCCCCCACCCACCCAGCCCCTTTTTGTGATCCATCGCCGACCGACCGACGTCCCGTATACTCCGTCATTCCGACTCGATAGCCGCGTCTTTTGCGGTAAATCTTCTCTCTTCCCTCGGCATTCCCCACTTCAGGTATCATTCGAGATTCAATTCACTCCACTCCCGAGAGAGGCTGCATGCCCAAGGCCAAAGCAAGAATCGTCAGCAGTGAAATTGTCTACCGCGGCCCTATCTTCAACGTCCGCCGCGACGAAGTCATTGAGCCCGGTGGCGTACAGACCACCCGCGAAGTCATCATGCATTCCGGCTCCGTCGTCGTCCTCCCTGTTCTCCCCGACGAGCGCATCGTCATGATTCGCCAGTACCGCCACGCCACCCGCGATTTCCTCTGGGAACTCGTTGCTGGCCGCATGGATGGCAACGAAACTCCCAAAGAAGCTGCCGCCCGCGAACTCCTCGAAGAAACCGGTTACCGCGCCAAACGATTTTCCGTCTTCCTCGACGTTTTCCCCACTCCCGGATTCCTCGAAGAACGCATGTACATTTTACTTGCCGAAGGCCTTACCCCCGGCCCAGCCCAGCCCGAAGCCGACGAAAAAATCGAAGTCCGTGCTTACAGCCTGAAAGAATTGAAACAATTGTTGAAGCAAGGAAAGCTCCACGATGCCAAATCCGTCGCCGGAATTTTGTACTACATGAATTTTCTACGTAAGTACGCGCGCTCGCTCCGGTAGGTTTTCCGACCAAATACTTCCACTTCAATCGATTTTTGCTTGGGATTCAAACACCTCTCATCCTTAATGAGAAATCTGAACAGAAATTTATTTTCGCTTATTAATACACAGCATTGAAAAAATTCCCAATTTTGCCCTATCGATTTCCCCTTTCATTTTGATACACTCCGCGACAATTCGTGCTCATGGCGGCGATTGCTTCATTTGTTCCGCCCCAAGAGTCACCTGCCAAAGGAGACACGAAGTGCAAGGTACAGTGAAGTGGTTCAATAATTCGAAAGGATACGGATTCATTGGCCGTGAAGACGGTCCCGATGTGTTCGTCCACTATTCCGCGATCGTCGGCGATGGTTACCGCACGTTGCAGGAAGGTGATCCCGTCGAATTTGAAATAGTCCAGGGCCCCAAAGGCCCTCAGGCAGCAAATGTAAGCAAACCAGCTTGATCCCGAGCTCGGTTTTCATAAAACGGCGTGAACCCGTCCAGTTCCCGCCGTTTTCTGTTTTCCTTCAGATTTTTCTCTTCTATTTTTTCTCTGCGCCCTCTGCTCTCTGAGCCAGGTTCTCTTCAATGGAAATCTACAACGCCCCAGCTATATAATTCGCCCATGGACAACCGACAAATTGCTCGCGTCCTTCGCGAGACCGCCCAGCTCCTCGAAATCGATGGCGCCATCATCGGCCGATACCGCACCTACGAGAAAGCCGCCGAACTCATCGAAGGTCTCCCCGACTCCATCGCCCAGATGGTCGAATCTCCCGACAAACTCAAAGAACTTCCTGGCATTGGCGAACGCATGGTCGAACACCTCGCTGAAATCGTCAAAACTGGCGACTACAGCCTCCGCCAAAAGCTTCTCAAAAAATATCCGGAAAGCATTCTCGAACTCCTCAATCTCCAATCCCTTGGCCCCAAAAAAGTCGCCTTCCTCTTCAGCCATTTTCAAGCCGCCACCGTCGACGATGTCGAACGCATCGCCAAAGAAGGCAAACTTCGCGACGTCCCCGGCTTCGGCGAAAAAAGCGAACAGAACATTCTCAAAGCTATCGAAGTCTTCAAGCGCTCCACCGGCCGCTTTCATCTCCACGTTGCCGAAGCCGAAGCCACCGCGCTCTCCGAATATATTCAACGGGCCGGCAAAGCCGTCGAATCCGTCACGCCAGCGGGCTCACTTCGCCGCGGCAAAGAGACCGTGGGCGACCTCGATCTCCTTGTCACCATGGCCCCCGGCCACTCTTCCCAGAAAAAAGTCGACGAAATCGCCGATCACATTCTCAAATATCCCGGCATTGATCAGACCTTGGCCCACGGCGAAAATAAGGTCAGCTTCACGCTGCGCGATGGCCTGCAAGTCGATGTGCGGCTGCTCGACAAGGAAAATTTTGGCGCCGCCCTCCTCTACTTTACTGGCTCCAAGGAACACAACGTCGCTTTGCGTGGTCGTGCCCTCGACATGGGCTACACGCTCAACGAATACGAGCTCGCCATGTTGCCCGACGCGCCCGATAAGTCCAAATCCGCGCCATCTCCAAAAGTCACTCCGATAAAAGGCGCTAAGCCCTCCTCCTCCGCAAAGTCCGAACTGCAAACCGCCTCTTCCAAAGCAGCCGCTGCCAGTGGCCTCCGCGTCGTGCCTTCCAAAGCCGCTGCCGAAGCTGCACCCGCCAAAGGCCGTCGCGTGGCCGGTCGCACCGAAGAAGAAATTTACGCCAAGCTGAAATTAGATTTTGTCCCGCCCGAACTGCGCGAAAACTGCGGTGAAGTTGCCGCCGCTGAACAACACAAACTCCCCAAACTCGTCGAGCTCCGCGACATCAAGGGCGATCTCCAGATGCACACCACCGCATCCGATGGCAAAAATTCCATCGAGGAAATGGCTGAATGGGCCAAAGCCCTCAACCACGAATACATTGCCATCACCGACCACTCCAAATGCGTCACCGTCGCCAATGGCCTCGACGAAAAACGTATGCTCGAGCACATCAAACGCCTCCGCGCCGCCGATGCCAAGAAACTCGGCATTCGCGTCCTGGTCGGCTCCGAAGTCGATATCCTCAAAGACGGCACGCTCGACTACTCCGACGAAATCCTCTCGCAACTCGACGTCGTGGTCTGCTCCATCCACTCCTATTTCAATTTAGATCGCGCTGCCATGACCGAACGCATGCTCGCCGCCATCGAAAATCCCTACACCCAAATCATCGCCCATCCCACCGGACGCCTTCTCCTCCGCCGCGAAGGCTTCGACTACGACATGGAAAAAATCCTCGCCGCCTGCGCCAAGCATGGCGTCGCCATGGAGTGCAATTCCTACCCCGACCGCCTCGACCTCAAAGATGTCTACCTCCGCATGTGCAAAGATCGCGGCGTCAAAGTCGTCATCTCCACAGACTCCCACAGCACCGCCCATCTCAGTTTCATCCGTTACGG
>DASXBH010000401.1:0-11589 GCA_036491775.1 Candidatus Acidiferrum sp. | reverse complement strand
ACCGGGGATGAGGTAGCCGCCTTTAGCGTTGACGCTGGGAGCGTTGCGTGGATAACGGGTGCCTTTGCCGCCGACGGCGTTGATGCGGTCGCGCTCGATGATGACGATCTGGTCGTGGCGAATCTCGCCGGTGCGGACGTCGACGACGTTGACGTCGGTGATAACCAGGGTGTCTTCGAGGGACCAATGCTGCTGGGCCAAGGAGGCGGGAGGCCAAAGCAAGAGCACGGCGAAAAGAGAGAGACTTGTTGGAAAACGGAAAAGGGCAGGCATAAAGCAAGTTTATCGGGGGAAGGCGGAGATTCAACCCGCAAGGCGAGGGGATGATAACGAGCAGATACCCCCACGTCCGGTGTTTCGGGCACGAGGCGTTGACGGCTGAAAATGGGTGCGGGTGCCTCGCTAAAGCCAGGTAACTACATAAGCGTGGACGCGTGTGACGTACCGAGAGGAGTGCGTGGATCAACGGACGGAAGGCGCTTGCAGGCGGGGTCCGGGGATAAATTGACTGACGAGGTGGTGTGAAGCGGCGAAGGAAATTCAGTACACCACTGCAGGAGGGAAATTACCCGTAGGACCTGATTCTGTGCCCGCTGGCGAGCCGGGAGCATAGGTGTTTGTTGAATTCACTTTTTGGAGGATGAAATGAAGGCTTTGGTTTATAACGGTCCGCGAGACGTGAGCGTGAAGGACGTTCCGGACGCGAAGATTGAAAAACCGACGGACGTGCTGGTGGAAATTACGACGACCAATATTTGCGGGTCGGATTTGCATATGTATGAAGGCCGGACGAATGTAGAAAAAGGAAAAGTGCTGGGCCACGAAAATCTGGGCAAAGTTGTGGAAGTAGGAGAGGCCGTCGACAGTGTGAAGGCGGGAGACTATGTTTGTCTGCCGTTCAACATCGCTTGCGGATTTTGCGAGAACTGTGAACGCGGTCTAACGGGGTTTTGTTTAACGACCAATCCAGGATTCGCGGGCGCAGCGTATGGATTTGCGGGGATGGGTCCATACAACGGCGGTCAGGCAGAATACTTACGAGTGCCGTATGGCGATTTCAATTGTTTGAAACTGCCCGACGATGCGCAGGACAAGCAGAGCGATTACGTGATGCTATCGGACATTTTCCCAACAGGTTGGCACGCGACGGAGCTGGCAGGGATCAAGCCGGGAGATTCGGTGGTGATCTATGGGGCGGGACCGGTGGGATTGATGGCAACCATGTCTGCGGCACTTCGAGGGGCCAGCAAAATTATTGTGGTGGACCAGCATCCGGATCGATTGAAGTTGGCGAAACAACTAGGGGCGGTCACGATCGACCAGTCTAAGGACAATAACGTGGCCGAGCAGGTGTTGGATATGACCGACGGGAAGGGCGCGGACTGCGGGTGCGAGGCGGTCGGATATCAGTGCCACGACCACCACGGACATGAAGTGCCGAACCTGACCATGAATAACCTGGTGAAGTCGGTGAAGGCCACCGGCGGGATCGGCGTGGTGGGCGTGTTCATCGCGGAAGATCCAGAGGCGCAAGGCGAACTGGCGAAGAAGGGGGAGATCGCGTTTGACTTCGGGAATTTCTGGATGAAGGGACAGAAAGTAGGGACGGGACAGGCGAATGTGAAGGCGTATAACCGGAAACTGCGAGATTTGATCGCGGCGGGGAAGGCCAAACCGTCGATGATCATTTCGCATGAACTGGGATTGGATGAAGCGCCGACCGCGTACGAGAATTTTGACGCGAGGAAGAATGGATGGACGAAGGTGGTGCTGAAGCCAGCTGGAGCCGGACAGAAGCATATGCATAAGAAGGCGGCTTCGGCCAAGCACTAAGATGCAGCGAGCAGAAATCTTGGGGCCGAGCCTTCGGGTTCGACCCCTTTTTGTTGAAAGGCGATAGAAGATAAGAGATTTAGCGCAGAGGACATGGAGGTCGGCGCGAAGAGGACGCCGAGACTTTGGCGGGGACGGCTAGGGCCCGAAATTGGCCGGGCCCGCAGTCCGGATTAATTTGAAGTGTTGCCGGCTGGAAGCCGTTTGTGAACGTTCGGTCGTACTAAGTGTTACAGGGAATTTATATAGAAAGAATCTCTCCGCAATGCTGGCGGGGCACTGTGTGCGCTGCCCAGTCGGTGGTCGCAGAAGAAAATTAGAGAGGAAAAGTATGACCTTTAAAAAATCCGCAGCACATGTGCTGCATGGAGCAAAGCTGTGCCTGGCGACGGTGGCTATGGCGCAGTTCAGCTTGCTGGGGCCATTGACCAGCCCGGTGCAAGCGCAAGAAGAAGCAAAAACAAAAACGCCGATCAAGCACGTGATCGTGATCGTAGGGGAAAACAGAACGTTCGATCACATCTTTGCCACGTACAAGCCGAAGAACGGCGAACATGTGGAAAATTTGCTGTCGGAAAAAATTATCAAGGAAGATGGAACGCCGGGAACGGAATTCCATAAAGCCTGGCAATATTCGGCGGACGTGACAGGAGATGCGACCTACAATCCGAGTCCCAGCAACAAGACGTTGTTCTCGGTACTGCCGGCACCGCTGAATGGCGGGCCAACGGACGTGTGCAAGAACAACGGAATTTGCTCGCTGGCCGACGCAGAAGCTTCGGAAAACGGTTTGCCGGATCCGACCTATTACGGGTATTTGACGACGGGCGGAACCGGATTGACGGGAAAAGTGCCGGACAGTCGGATCGAGGGTGTAAACAGCACCGCGCCGTATACGACGCTGCATCCGGGACCGTTTCAACTAACCGATACGAAAAGCCCCAATCCGTTCACGAATGATTCGTATGCGGCCAGCCCGGTGCACCGCTTCTACCAGATGTGGCAGCAGGAAGATTGCAGCGCGAAGCATGCAACGCGGAAGAATCCGAGCGGATGCAAAGCGGACTTGTTCGCGTGGACGGAAGTGACCGTGGGATCGAACGTGAACGGTGTGGCGCAACCCGCGAACTTCAGCACGGACTATGCGCCGGGCAAAGTGACGACCGGCGAAGGCGCGACGACGATGGGTTTTTACAACATGCTGAATGGCGATGCGCCGTATACCAAGTATCTGGCGGATCATTACGCGATCAGCGACAACTATCACCAGCCGGCGATGGGCGGCACGGGACTGGACAGCATCATTTTGTTCTTTGGTGATGCGATCTGGTTCAAGGACGAGGCGGGCAATACCGTTCCGCCACACAACCAGACGATTTGGGCTGGCGGACCGGTGGATGAAGTGGAAAATCCGAATCCAGTGCCGGGCACGAACAACTGGTGGATTCAAGACGGATATGGCGGTTTCGGAAACAACGGCGCATCGATGGGCGTTTACGGCGGCGGATCCTACAGCAACTGCTCGGACGCGTCGCAGCCAGGCGTGGCACCGATTCTCAACTATCTTGCTTCGCTGCCCCGGCCGATCAAGCCAAACTGCGATGCAGGCCACTACTACCTGTTGAACAATTACAACCCGGGATATTTCGGCGACGGGTCCGATGCGTATCTGGATCACACCGCGGACAACACACCGTTTACGATCCCTCCCACGTCGCAGCACAGCATCGCGGATGTGTTGATCGCGGGCGGCGTTTCGTGGAAGAGCTACAACGACCAGTGGAATCAGTATGTGGGACTGCATGGGTTCCCTGGGGATAAATACCAACTGAACTACGGAACAGTGGGGGCGAACAGCGACCAGTACTGCAATATCTGCAACGGGTTCCAATACCAGACGCAGATCATGGCGGACGATAAGGTCCGGACATCTCACATCCTCGACACGACGGACTTGTACGCGGACATCGCGGCAGGAACGTTGCCAGCAGTGTCGTTCGTGAAGCCAAGCGGCTGGGTGGATGGTCACCCGGCATCGTCGAAGTGGGACCTGTATGAAGGGTTCGTGAAGAAGATCGTGGATGCGGTGCAATCCAACAAAGAGTTGTGGGCAAGCACAGCGATTTTTGTCACGACGGACGAAGGTGGAGGCTATTACGATTCAGGGTATGTGCAACCGTTGGACTTTTTTGGAGACGGAACGCGCATTCCACTGATCGTGGTTTCGCCGTTCACCAAGCCGGGCCACATTTCGCACAACTACTCAGACCATGTTTCGATTCTGAAGTTCATCGAACGGAACTGGAACCTGTCGACAATCAGCGGACGCAGTCGCGACAATCTGCCAAATCCGCGGGTGGATGACGACAATCCGTACGTGCCGGAAAATACGCCGGCGATCAGCGACCTGTTCGATCTGTTCAACTTTGATCATGGCGGAGACAATTAAAAGCCGTTGAAGCAGAAGTTCGTTAAGGCCGGAGAAGGCCCCCTCGCTGCGATGGCTTGGGGGCTTTTCTTTTTCGGAATGGGTAAGAAAAGAAAGAGAAGGATAACGCAGAGGGCGTTAAGACTCGCGGAGTCGTTATGATAATGCCGCTTGAACTTGACATTATAGTTACGTAGCCCTACGCTCGAAAGGAATGGAGCCAGAAGCTTCCCTCTCGTGGCTGGCCATGACGATGACGCCGGGCATCGCGGCGCGTCTGTCTGCGCGTTTGCTGCGCGAATTTGGATCGCCGGAAGGGGTATTCCGCGCGAGTTTGACCGGATTGGAAGCGTGTAACGTGCCGGCGCCCGCGGCTCAGGCAATTTTCAAGAAGCAAACATTCTGGCGAGCGGAAAAGGAAGTGGCGGCAATCCGGCGCATCGGGTGCAAGCTGGTAAATTGGAAAGAGCCGGAATATCCGCAAAATCTGCTACAGATTTATGACCCGCCTGTAATGTTATATGTGCATGGGGATGCCAGCATATTGAACTCGCCAAGCTTGAGCATTGTGGGGACGCGGCGGCCGACGCTGTATGGGTCACAGATGGCAGAGCGCATGGGCCGAGATTTGGCGTCGCGAGGATTGACGATCGTGAGCGGGCTGGCGCGGGGGATCGATGCGGTTGGACACACCGGAGCGACGGCCGTCGGCGGACGGGCCATTGGCGTAATCGGGACGGGAATCGATGTATGGTATCCAAAGGAAAATAAGAAGCTGTACGAGAAGGTGCTGGAGCGCGGAGCGATTGTGAGTGAGCTGCCGACGGGGTCACACCCGGCGCCGGAAAATTTCCCAGTGCGCAACCGGATTATTGCGGGGATGCCGCTGGGTGTCGTGATTGTGGAAGGCAAGCAATATAGCGGGTCGCTGATCACGGCGCGGCTGGCGATGGAATTTGGGCGAGAAGTTTTTGGAGTGCCGGGCAACGTGACGCAAGAGGTAAGCTTTGCGCCGAACCAGTTGATCAAGCAGGGAGCGAAGTTGGTGACCAGCGCGGACGACGTAATTGAAGAGTTGCCGACCCCAGTGCGGGCGGCATTGGTCCAGGCGGAAGTGGTGGAATCGGCGCAGCGGAATTTATTGTTGGAAGAGGGGCTAAATGCAACAGCCAAGAAGCTTTACGAGCTGTTGAGCGCTGAAGAATCGCGGCACATTGACGATCTGGTGGAAACTAGCGGCTTGAACTCTAGCGATGTTCTGGCTACGCTCTTTGACTTGGAGATGCGCGGGATAATCCGGCAACTGCCGGGAAAACAGTTCAGCAAAGTCTTGTTGTAAAGAATGAACTTAATGCGGCAGGTGCAAACAAAATGCACCCGAATGCCGACCGGGAGCATCTTGGACAGACAAGAGGGAACGAGCGGAAAGCGATATATATAAGGTAGCGAGAAGGACACCACCCCGCCCTGCGGACTCTTCCTGGGGAAGAATCCGGGTTACAAAGGACAACATGGCACGATCACTGGTTATCGTCGAGTCGCCGGCGAAGGCGAAGACGATTAATAAATATCTCGGGAAGAATTTCAGCGTGAAGGCTTCGATTGGGCACGTCATGGATTTGCCGACGAAGACGATCGGGATTCGTTTGCCCGAAGAAGAAGAAAAGCGGAAGAAGAAAAAAGGCAAGAAGGGTGCGAAGGCCGCGGCGCCCAAGCCACCACGGAAGCCGGTGACGCTGGACGATCCAAAAATATTCGAGCCAACGCTGCAAGTAATTCCGGGCAAAGGCAAAGTCATTAATGATTTGAGGAAATCGGCGAGTACGGCGGATGCCGTGTACCTGGCGGGCGACCCGGACCGTGAAGGAGAGGCTATCTCCGCGCATCTGGCGATGGTGCTGTCGAAGCCGGCGAAGTTTTTGATTCCGGAAGATGACGAACCGAAGAGTAAGAAAAACGGGGCCAAACCGGATGGCGCGGAAGCCGAGGCTAGTGGGAAGGACGGAGCCAAGGGGAAGAAGGGTAAGAAAGACAAACCGAAGGATCAGATTGATATCGAGCCGATCGATCCAAAGAAAATATTCCGGGTAACGTTTAACGAAATTACGCCAAAAGCGATTCGTGCGGCGTTTGAGAATCCGCGGCAGGTGGACGGGGACCTGGTGGATGCGCAGCAGGCACGCAGGGTGCTGGACCGCATCGTGGGATACAAGATTTCGCCGCTGCTGTGGGACAAAGTGCGGCGCGGATTGAGCGCTGGACGTGTGCAGACGGTAGCGCTGCGCTTAATTGTGGAGCGCGAGCAGGAGATTCGGGCGTTTGTGCCGGTAGAATATTGGACGATCCACGCGATGCTGGATGCTGGGGAACCTCCGATCTTTGAAGCGCGATTGACAAAGAAGAAGGGCGAAGACATCGAGGTCAACAATCAGGAAGCTGCGGATGCGATTGTGGCCGCGGTGAGCAAGGCGAAATGGCAAGTAGCCAGCGTGCAATTGAAGGAAAAGCGCAGGAACGCGCCGCCGCCATTCACGACGTCGAAGCTGCAACAGGCCGCGTATAACCGGCTGCGGTTTACGGCCAAACGCACCATGGGGCTGGCACAGAGATTGTATGAAGGCGTGGAGCTGGGAGAAGAAGGATCAGTGGCGCTAATTACGTATATGCGCACGGATTCGGTGCAAGTTTCCAATGATGCGCTGGAGCAGGTGCGCGAGTTCATTCCGCAACAATTTGGATCGAATTATCTGCCGGAGAAGCCGAACTTCTACAAGTCGAAGAAAGATGCGCAGGGCGCGCACGAAGCGGTGCGACCAACGGACGTGGCGCGCAAGCCAGAAGATGTGCGGAAGTATCTGGAAGACGACGTATTCAAGCTGTATCAATTAATCTGGCAAAGATTTGTGGCGTCGCAGATGTTGCCGGCAGTGTACGACCAGACGACGATTGATATCGAAGCGGGCGACTACACGTTCCGGACGAACGGATCGATATTGAAGTTTGACGGATATTTGAAGGTTTACCAGATTCCGACGGTGGCTACGGACCGTGAGGATGACGAGAAGGACGATGATGGCGAAGGCAAGGCGCTGCCGCGGGTGACCGAAGGCCAAGTGTTGAAGCTGGAGTCGATCAGGCCGGAGCAGCACTTCACGGAGCCACCGCCACGATACACGGAAGCAACATTAGTGAAGGTGTTGGAAGAGGATGGAATTGGGCGGCCTTCGACGTACGCTTCGATTATTTCCACGATTGTGGAACGCGAATACGTGAAGAAGGATCAGGGACGATTCACACCAACGATGCTCGGCGAACGGGTGTGTGTGCTGCTGATCAAGAGCTTTGAAGATGTGTTTGACGTGAAGTTCACGGCGCGGCTGGAAGAGGAATTGGACGAGATCGAAGAAGGCAAACTGCCGTGGCGCGAATCGGTGCGGGAATTCTGGGAAAAATTCATCGTCGACCTGGATAAGGCCGGCGATGAAATGGTGTCGTACAAGGCGGGAATTCCGACCGGGAAAAAGTGCGAGAAGTGCGGGGAAGGTGAACTGCTGGAGCGCATCAGCCGGCACGGATTTTTCCTGGGATGCTCGCGCTATCCGGATTGCGATTTCATTCAGGACATGTCGGAGGAATTGCCGGAAGACGCCGAGAACAAAACGGAGTACTGCGAAAATTGCGGGAAAGAGATGGCCATCAAGCGCGGGCGATTTGGGACGTTCCTGGCGTGCACCGGCTATCCCGATTGCAAGACGACGCGGCGCATGGTGCAGGGTACGAGGATTGCGCTGCAACCCGACGAGCCCTTGGACGAGAAGTGCCCGCTGGATGGAAACGGCCTGGTGAAGAAGCACGGGCGATTCGGCACGTTCATCGGCTGCACGGGATATCCCAAGTGTAAGTACACGCGGCCGATCACCATGGGTATTAAGTGCCCGAAGTGCGTCGAAGGCGAATTTGTGAAGCGCGGAAGCATGGGGAAAGGCGGTCGCGGAAGATTCCGGGTGTTTTACGGATGTTCGCGGTATCCGGATTGCGATTTCACCACACCGTTTATGCCGATCCCGGAACCGTGCCCGAAGTGTGGAGCGCCGTTCATTGTGGAGAAGAAGACCAAGATTGGGACGGTGCACGCGTGCCTGAAGGAAGGGTGCGATTGGGAGAAGTTGGCGCCGGAAGAGAAACCGGCGGCACCACAACAGGAAGAAGCGCCGGTGGGCAGCAAGGCATAACGAGCACAGCGGACTAGCGGATCGCCCAACATGACTGGTTGGGATCCCGAGTAACGAGTAGAAAACCCCGCGGAAAATAAGATGAATGTGTACGCTTGCGGTGTGTTGAAGTGTGCCTGTGGGAGTCGCAAGGAGAAGTAGATGAAACGGGCCATGGACAGTTTTCTGGAGTACCTGCGTTCGGTGAGGAACGCTTCGCCGCACACGGTGACGAATTATGGGAAGGATTTGTCGCAGTTTTTAGATTATATGAGGCCGCCGGGAGCGGAAATTCCGGGGCTGGCGCAAGTTACGCACCAGATGATTCGCGAATTTGTGGGACACCTGCACGAAGAGGGGCTGGCGAAGAGTTCAATCGCGCGGAAACTGGCGGCGCTGCGATCGTTTTTCAAACATTGCGTGCGCGAAGGATTTCTGAAAGATAATCCGGCGCGACTGGTGCCGACACCAAAGCTGCCGAAGCGGATCCCCAGCGTGCTCTCCGCGGAAGAGATGGGCGGATTTCTGGATCAGGTAGGAGGGGTGAGAAGGGCGAGCGGTCGGGGGGAAAAGCGACGAACGCGGGAGGCGGGACAAACGAGCGTAGCGGCGAGCGGGCCTGGAGTGGCGGCCGATTCGTTATTTGTGAAACGCGATCGGGCGATATTGGAATTGCTGTACGCGGCGGGCCTGCGGGTGAGCGAATTGACGGGTTTGAATCTGGCGGATATGGACCAGCGCGATCAGATTCTGCGGGTGCGAGGTAAGGGCAACAAAGAACGCATCGTGCCGTACGGCGGCCAAGCCGCAAAGGCTTTGGAAGCCTACTGGCCACTGCGAGAGCGATTGTTGGATGAGCATGCCGGGAACGCGAAGAAACCGGCGCGAGACGCGGTGTTTTTGAATTACATGGGGCGGCGGCTGACGCAGCGAAGCGTAGGCCGGATCGTAAAGGGCTACGCGAAATTGGTGAATATTAATTGGGACTTGCATCCACATTCGCTACGGCATGCGTTTGCCACGCATCTGCTGGCGGATGGAGCGGACTTGCGGGCGATTCAGGAATTGCTGGGGCACCAATCGCTCAGCACCACGCAGAAGTACACGCATGCGTCGATACGGCAACTGATGGAGATTTACGACAAGTCGCATCCGCATGCCTGACCCACCTTAGAGTTGATTTCAGCCGACCCGAAAAAACAAAGCATCTCAGGCACCCGAATGGCCCGGTGTACCATCTAAACGCACAATCGCAGGACCAGAAAGCTGTGGAGAAGGTGAACATTGGCGATACGTTCGCGCGCAAGGTGGATGGTGGTGTACGTGTTGTTGGGCGCTGCATTGTTGGCGGCGACCGGAATGCCTTTATTCGCGCAAGACAATTATGAAATTCAAGTGTATGGCTCAGAAACCGTGTCCCCGGGAAAGACGATGGTGGAGCTGCACAGCAACTTCACGATTGAGGGAACCAAGACAACCACGGACGGAACTTATCCGACCAACCACCAAGAGCACGAAACCATCGAGATCACGCATGGATTCTCGGATTGGTTTGAGGTGGGACTTTACATTTTCACCTCGGCTCAGAACGGCAAAGGATGGGATTGGGTGGGCGACCATATCCGGCCACGAGTGAGAGTGCCGGAAAAATGGAAATGGCCGGTTGGGCTGAGCTTGTCGCAGGAGATTGGCTATCAGCGGCGAGTGTATTCGGTGGATACGTGGACCTACGAGTTGCGCCCGATTATCGATAAGCAGTACAAGAAGTGGTATTTCGCGTTCAATCCGACGTTTGACAAATCGATCCATGGATTGACAGCGAATCAAGGATTCGCGTTTTCGCCGAATGTGAAAATCAGTTATGACTTCACGAAGAAGGTGACCGGCGGGATTGAATATTACGGGACGGTGGGGCCGGTGACCGAAGCATACCCGATATCGCAACAACAGCAACAGATTTTTCCGGCGATTGATTTGAACGTGTCGCCGAAGTGGGAGATTAATTTTGGATTAGGAGTGGGATTAACGGCGTCCACAGACCATCTGATCGCGAAGACGATTATTGGGTATAGGTTTGATTTTTAGACGGGGTTGATGGTTAAGGCGGGAATATGTGGAGAGCGAAGGGGATCCCTCGCTGTGCTCGGGGTGATGTGAGTCGTATGCGGGTCGGGATGAAGTGCTCAGGTTCGCGGCAGCTTGGATTCGAGGCGTGATTTTACGGCAGGCCATTCGGTGTCGAGGATGCTGAAGTACACGGTGTCGCGGACGCGTCCGGTCCAGGTGACAAGGTGTTTGCGGAGAGTGCCTTCTTCTTTGGCGCCGAGACGCAGAATGGCGTTGCGGGATTTTTCGTTGAGGGCGTCGGTCTTCAGTTCCACGCGAATACACTTCCAAACTTCAAAGGCGTGACGCAACATCAGAAATTTTGCTTCGGTGTTGATGGTAGTGCGCTGCCAGGCGGGAGCAATCCAGGTAGAACCGATCTCAACGCGACGGTTGAAACGGTCGATGTTCATGAAACGCGTGCTGCCTATGACGCGATTGGAATTGCGTTCTACCGTGGCAAAAACGATGGAATCGCCGTGGTCTTGTTCGGCGAAGGCTTTCTCGACAATTTGCGCAAAGTCTTCGGACGTGCGCACCTGGTACGGAATCCATCGGAAGATTTCGTCGAGGGAGCCTTCGGCTACGTTCCAGAAATCTGCTGCGTGATCGCGGCGCAGCCGTTCAAGGCGAACGGTGGCGCCTTGCAATATGATAGGCCCGGAAATATCGAGATGATTGGGAACTGAGACCACGCTTCCCCTCTTGGACGGTTGCGCGAATGCTGTGACTGTACCTTGTCTGCAGGGTGGGCTAAATGGCCAAATTGGCAGAAATAGTGTGTGGTGCGATTTCGCGCTTGGTGTATCGTGCCTCTATTGTGAACACGCTGGAGCGCAGACAAAAACTGATGGGTAAGGCGGGTGCCATGAGGAGTCTAACGCGGCGGGAGATATTGCAGGGTGGATCGAGTTTGGCGGCGACTGCAATGCTGCATCCAGTGATGGGGCCGAGCGAACCCACGCCCGACGGTGGCGTGCCGCGCAGCCAGAGCGAGGCGAAGGAGAGTTA
>DASXBH010000400.1:0-4117 GCA_036491775.1 Candidatus Acidiferrum sp. | reverse complement strand
CTGTGGAACGACAAAGAAAAGTTCGAGTTGAATCCGGATATTCGTGTCACTCGCAATACCCCACCCACTTTCCTGGTGCAGGCCGAGAACGATAACGTCGACAGTATCAATAATTCGCTGGTTTACTTCCGCGCGCTGAAGAACGCTGGAGTTCCCGCGGAGATCCATGTGTATGCGCAGGGCGGGCATGCCTTTGGGCTGCGGCACACGGATCTTCCGATTACGGCATGGCCGCAGTTAGTGGAGATGTGGCTGGCAACGATTGGAATCCTTGGAAAATGATTCGTGATTCTTTTGGCTGGGATGAGCCAGGAAAATTTGCGTGAGCTAGTCACTGGCCCACAGCGTGACAAAGTGGGGAAGTTTCCAGTGGACTACCTACCGAGAGAACTCCCATCGCTGAAGAACAGTTTCAAACAATCGAAAATCCTAGAAAACACGGCGCGGCGAAATAGGCCCAACCCCGCAATCACCGCAGCGCCAAGCGGTAGCGCTTATATGTTTCGTTGGTGCCGTACCAGTTGGGAAAATCTTGCAGAAACACCGCGCCAAACTTGGCGTTTAAGGATTGGCTTGCTCCCGGGCGAGCAAAGCCATAGACAACTTTGTATCCCTTAGCCACAGCGAGTCCCAGCCAATGCGCCTTCAAAATTGTTCCCAATCCCCGGTTCTGAAAAGCGGGCAGGATGGTGTTGGAGTAGCAATCGATGGCATCCTGCTTTTCGTACTCGGCCAAATCTGGAAATTCTGCAACAAGTAATTCGTCGGAGCTGGAAAGTGGAATTCCATACGACTCGCCGGCAAGTTGCCCATCTACAAACATCCAGACAAAAATCGATCCCGTTTCGTCGAACATTTTCTTCTTTTCAGAAAGATCGAGTTGCAGAGCTGCGGGATAGACCGCCTCAAACGCCATGGTCTCCTCAAGCGGAACGTCATACTCGAATTTGATCGCGCCCAAATCGCACCTCGATTCATAGAGCTCGAGCTGCATCCCGATGTAGCGGTCGTTCTTACGACACCCCTTCGACCGCGACGATGTCGGCGGTCGACGATAGCCGGCGTAGGGCTTTCAGCGGCTGGTACTCAGGATCAAGAAAGAAAGCTTGCGCCGAAGCGAGGTCGGGAAATTTTAGTAAGACCAGGCGCGCCGGATTCCACGCGCCTTCTAGTACTACGAACTTCCCTCCTCGTACCACGTATTCGCCGCCATGCTTGCGAATCAGGGCAGGAACTTTGTTTTTGTATTCCTCGTAGGCGGCAGGATCTCTCACATCCACATTAACGATCATGTACGCGCTCATCTGCTCATCTCCTCACACTTGCGGCTATCGAGGCTAAATATGTCGCGGCCTCTCTTTTTATCTACCGCCGGTTTGAATCAACAGGACTCCCGCCATCACCACAAAGATCAATGCGATGACTAGCACCCAGACGAGCGGGGGGATAAATTTGTGCCCGCAAAACGGACAGGCACGTACGTTCAAAGCGCTGGCTTGCTGGCAGGCCGGGCAGGTCTTCATCTACCGCCAATCTATTCTTGGAGTTTCCCCGCTGTCAATCCCATCGGTTGCGGTAAGTCAACGAAGTAACGGGACACCGACATAGATTCACAGAAGACGTTGAACGAAGGTATCGTCGCGAGCCTGGCGAGGTTATAATCCTGCGCACTAATGCGTTTGGCCACGGGCACAAAACTGGGGCCCTACGAGATAACTTCGCTGCTCGGGGCTGGAGGCATGGGCGAAGTTTATCTCGCGCACGATGCGCGTCTCGGCCGCTACGTGGCCATAAAAATTCTCCCGGACCAGTTTTCCAGCGATAGCCAGCGCATGGCGCGTTTCGAGCGCGAAGCAAAAGTTCTCGCGTCGCTCAATCATCCGAATATTGCCGGGATCTACGGCCTGGAAGAATCCAACAACTTACCCGCACTGGTGATGGAGCTGGTCGACGGGCCCACGCTTGCCGACCGCCTGAAACACGGCGCGATGCCTCCCGAGGATGCGCTGCCCATCGCCAAACAAATCGCCGAAGCACTGGAATATGCCCACGAGCGCAGCATCATCCACCGCGACCTGAAACCCGCCAATGTAAAAATAACGCCGAATGGCGCCGCAAAAGTGCTGGACTTCGGCCTCGCCAAGGCACTCGAAGGCGATGTGAGCGCCGCGGACATTTCCACCTCTCCCACACTGAGCCACGCCGCAACTCAGGCCGGGATGCTGCTGGGAACCGCCGCCTACATGAGCCCGGAACAAGCCCGCGGCAAGAAAGTCGACCGCCGTGCGGACATCTGGGCTTTCGGCGTGGTGCTTTTCGAAATGCTTAGCGGGAAGCCGGCCTTCGCGGGCGAAACCATTTCCGACACGCTGGCCGCGGTGATTCGTGCGGATCCCGAGTGGAGCACCTTACCAAACGACTTGCCGCCCTCCATCACTCGTATGCTGCATCGGTGCCTGACCAAAGATCCCAACCAGCGCCTGCGCGATATTGGTGAAGCGCGCATTGCCATCGATGGCGCTCTCTCCGGAACCGGAGAAGAATCTTACGCGCCTCAGGCAGAGACCACCCAACAACACCAGCCGCCGAGCTGGCGCCGCGCTTTACCCTGGGCGCTCGCCGCAATCGCGATCTTGCTGGCCACTGCACTCGGCTCCATGTACTGGCGGGCGCATCAATCGGAAACCGAGCCACGCCAAGTGATGGAATTATCTCTGGCACTTCCCGAGCCGCTAGCCGGCGTCTTCGACCCCAATCCCGGCTCGCCATTCGCGATTTCTCCCGACGGTTCGCAAATTGTTTTTGTCGCCTCGCTCGCCGGGAAACCGCAGCAACTTTATTTGCGCCCGTTCGACCAGCAAACTGGCACGCCTGTTGCCGGTACGGAAAATGCCGTGCAGCCATTCTTCTCGCCTGATGGACAATGGATCGGCTTCTTTTCTCTGGGCAAAATGCGCAAAGTGTCGCTGCATGGCGGCCCAGTCACCGTCCTCTGCGATGCGCCAGTTCCCCACGGAGCAAGTTGGGCCGCAGACGACGTCATCACCTACGCGCCAAATTTTGGTTCGGGGCTGATGCGCATCTCCGCAACAGGCGGCACGCCGCAAAACTTGACCACGCCGAATACCAAGGATCAGGAAATCAGTCATCGATGGCCACAGGTTTTGCCGGGCGGCAAGTTCGTGTTGTTCACCATTCAAATGGGCACCGAGTCTTCTTATGACAATGCGCGCATCGCCGTACTCTCAATGCCAACAGGTAAGTGGCGCACGCTTGTCGAGGGGGGCTCCTACGCGCGCTATCTGCCTTCCGGTCACATCGTGTACGCGCGTGCTGGATCGCTGATGGGCATGGCGATTGACTCGTCGCGCATGGAAGTGACCGGATCACCGGTGCCGGTGCAAGAGGGCGTGGTCACCAGCGCGTTGACCAGTGGCGGCGCCGAGTATGACGTGACGGAATCGGGCCTGCTCGTCTACGTGCCCGGAAACTTGAAGCCTCCGGTGCGCACCTTGCAGTGGATTGACCGCGCCGGAGTTGCCAAAACGCTTCCTGCGCCGGCCCGCGTCTATGCCTCGCCCAGTTTTTCTCGGGATGGAAAACAGTTGGCCCTGCAGATCAGCGATGATGGTGTCGCTGCAATTTGGATTTACGAATTTGCGCGAAATACTCTGACCCGGCTTACCTTTGGTCCGGGCAGTCGCACTGCTCCGCTGTGGTCCGGCGACGGTCGTAGAATTATCTACAATGCGCGCTCCCCAACTGCCTCTTTCCGTTCCAAGCTGGCCGACGGCAGTGGCGAGGAAGAAATAATTTTTGGTAACGAATCCTATGATCCGGGAGCCGCTCCGCAATCCGCATCGCACGATGGCAAGACTCTTTTGTTCGGGAGTTATCCTGCCGGAAGACAGGCTATACAAGCATTCTCTTTGGATGGCAGCAATAACATTCGGCCCTATCTGCAGGGTGCGTTCAATTTCTCTTCCGCACACTTCGCACCGGATGGCCGCTGGGTCGTTTATATGACTGATGAGACGGGGCGCAGGCAGATTTATGTGCAACCATTCCCAGGACCCGGTGGCAAATGGCTGATCTCCCCCGAAGAGGGGCAATATCC
>DASXBH010000399.1:0-3222 GCA_036491775.1 Candidatus Acidiferrum sp. | reverse complement strand
TCCCGTCTCTCCGTAGATCAGTACGGTCGAATCGGTCGGCGCGACAGTTTCCACTCCCTTCAGTAGCCTGCGCAAAGAAGTGCTGCTTCCGATGATCTGAGCGAAATTCATCTCCGCGCGGATTTCATCTTCCAAATACAGTTTTTCCTTCGAGAGCTGGTCCTTCAGATGCCGAATTTCGCCGTGGACAACCGCATTCTCGACGGCAATGGCAATCTGCTTTGCGATTTGGGTCAGAAACTCGATATCGTCGCCGGCGAACGCGTTGTCCTGATATTTGACCACACCGAGAAGCCCCAGCACGCGACGGCTAACGATAGGAAGGACGCAGACCATTCCGACTTCGGCCTGCACGGTGTCCTGCATTCCGAGTCGCCTCGCCTCCTGGACGCTGCCGCACCAGGGTTTGCCGGTGCGCAAAACGGCTCTTCGGAAGCCTTCTTCGATGGGGAGAAGGCTCTCCTCTTGGACGGACTTGTGTATGAAGCGAAGATCCAGGGCGTGGACACGCAAGTGAGTGACGTCGTCATCGAGAAGACTGATGCCAACACCATCACAGTCCATAATCCGGCGCGTGCTCGTCGCCGCGGATCGGAGAAGATCCCGAAACTCAAGATTGGAAACCACATGATTGGTCAATTCAAGGAGAAGTCCAAGACGCTCGTTCTTGTTTTGCAACTCTCTGAAATTCAGTGCGTTATCGAAAGCCAGCGCAATTTGCCCGGCTAAAATTGACAAGAATGGAACTTCGTCTGGCGAGTAAGCGTCAAGCTGCTTGCTGCCGAAGGAGATTGTCCCTAGTTTGCGGTGCGCGGTCGTTAGAGGAAGGATACAGATCGAGCGGATTTGATACTTTTCTAGCGCTGCGTGCAACCGTTCATTGCGTAGATCGATTTCGTCCGTCGAAGTGACAAGGGATTGCTGATGTTCGTAAACCCACCATGCTGGCCTCTCTTCCCGGGCCACGTCGGCCTCAAGAACCAGAGCTGATCGACTCTTCATGTCGAAAACATAGTCGCACCAAAATCCAGGGTCTCGGTCTAAAATAGAAACCGCGAGATAATCAAACTGCACCACGTCGTGCAGTTCGTTGGCTAGCATGTCAAGGAGAGCTTTAGGATCACGGTAAGCTCCGATTGACCGGGACACGTGGACGAGAGTCGCAAAACGCGCCTCAAGGGCCGGAGCGGCAAGAATTTCCCAATCGTTACCCAAGGTTTCGCACCACGGCAGCAATTTTGAATCCAATTCATCGGATGCCTCACCTGGGACAAACGATTCGCGGCTCGAGTCGCTGTAGGAACGAGCGGCGGAGAGCCTTTCGGTTCCCCGCCGTCTGGTTGGCGTTTACAGCTTCAGTCCGAATCGTCTGAATTGCGGGTTCATGACCCGGATTATTGGTCGTTTCCTTTGGTCAACTCCGACGAAACAGTCGTCAAATAACCAAGCAGCCCTCCCGAGCCATGGTTCGGTCCGGCGGTGAAGTATACTTCCGTGGCAGGCGCAGCAGCAGAATCGCTGTTATTCGGGCTGAAATTCCCAGGGCTGAGCGCCCAAATGCCATTGATAGCCAGAGGCTTCCCGCTGGCATCTTGCAGCAAACCGTCGAACTTCCCTG
Source organism: Candidatus Acidiferrum sp. (assembly GCA_036491775.1). Taxonomy (GTDB): domain Bacteria; phylum Acidobacteriota; class Terriglobia; order Acidiferrales; family UBA7541; genus Acidiferrum. The sequence goes on along the minus strand of DASXBH010000399.1, from coordinate 1,604 downwards.
TTGCCAGATCGTAGGCCGCGATGAAGCCGCTGGACTGGGAATCTCCGCCACCCGCGAACTGTCCGATGAGCAAGTCATGGCTGAAACGTCCGAAATCGAGAGGGGCCAGGGCCACGCCCCACGGAGCGTTCAGCCAGTCACCGTGTTCAAGACGCTTCAAAAGTTGACCGGTAGAACTGTAAATATCCACGAAGCCTAAACCTGGCCCGTCTGTCTCAAAGCGCGATCCTTCCTCGTGGAGCACATAGGTGACGACAATATCGTTGCCGATCGCTTGCACGTTGAAAGGCACGTAGAAGCGCGGCAGGTCCTCATCCACGAAAGAATTTTCGGAGGAGCGGCCCTCGTCATCGGAGGAGTCCTCGTTGAAGTGTCCTTTTGATAGGTTTACAAGGTGAAATGCGTTGTCGTAAACATCTATGCGGCCCTTGGTGAAGTTCGCTGCGTAGAGGTAGCGGCGGCCATCGATGAAAGCACTGGTCAGGCCGGTATAGCTGGATCCATCGGAGGTTTTGACCAGGGTTACCGCATGTGTCGAAGGCGGCGCGGCGCCCTGAGCTACACCTACGGCCGGATTCCATCCGGCAATCGTTCCGTCAATCGTGGAGAACAGGAACAAGGCAGGTTGGCCTGGAACCAGCAAGAAATCTGTTTGGCTGCCGTTAGCAATGGTGCCGGTCGGCGTCCCCGTGGGCGTGTTCTTGTTCGTCGGATCGGCTGGTGGGATCGTAACGATCAGTGACCGCTTGGCTCCAGCGCCGTCATAGAGGGTACTAAGACCCGTCGCGTTGTCAGAGACCCACCATGCGCTGCCAGAAGCCCGGGATATCCCCCAAGGATTGACCAATTGAGGATCGGTAACAGGAGCACCTCCTGTGGCGTTGGAAACAAGATTGGTTTGGGCGTAGTGCTGCCCAAAGCAAGCCGCTCCCGTAATCAGAGCCAATACTGCACTGGTGCAAAAGCGTAGTGACGTCTTCACCTGCAAATCTCCTTAATGTTTTACGTTTAGAACCTGTTCTGAATGCGGTCATCGAGGCTGAGAACCACACGAAACATCGTTGATCTAGGCGGAGCGCCTAACGCCATCATTCTTGTGCGTCGCGAGTGTCGGGCTGCTCTTTTCGATCCTTCGATCCGGGCAGAGTAAATGCATACACTTTGTTATTTCCGATTCCTGGTGGGATATTTCCGTACCCGGATCCCCAGTACAGAACGCCGTCCACGATAGAGGGCCCGTCGATTACCGAGCCTCCGCTCGGGAAATTCCAGAGGATCTTTCCAGTTGTAGTGTCAAACGCGTACATCTGCCCGGAGTAAGAGCCTGCATACATCACACCATTTGCAACGCTCACCGAGCCCGTATCGATGGTGCCCACGGTAGGATCGGCGGTCTGCCAAAGAATGTTTCCAGTGGCAACATCAAGAGCGCTCCATGCACCCCAGGTTATTTGTTGTCCCGAGGGCCCCAAGGTGTAAGGCAAATGGAAACGATTCGCGATAGCGACATATATGCGCTGCCCGTCGGTCGCCGTACCCCACTCGATGCCTCCGAGCGAACTGCCGGGCCCAACGAGTGTGCTCCAGACGATGTTGCCGTTATC
>DASXBH010000398.1:0-2579 GCA_036491775.1 Candidatus Acidiferrum sp. | reverse complement strand
GAGCAAGCGCCGGAAAACGTGCCGCATTGCGTGGGGATGCTGCGTCACGACGACCGGCTAGCGCTGGTGTTGGATTTGCGCCGGCTGCTGGAAGTCTATCCGGGACCTGGAATTTAACGACTTTAGGTAAGAGTTTGGGAGGAAGTAATGAAATCGCGACTCAGTAGCACCATCTGGTTGCTGACCATCTTTAACGCCGTCGCCTTGTTCACCGTGCTAGGCCTTGCCTACAGCGCGGGACGCCAGGCCAGCGCTGGATCGGGATTTGAACCGAGCGGCCTGATTATCCCGGCGATCATCGCACTCAGCATGTGCGTGATCTTGGCGTGGAGGTTAATCGCGGCATTCATTTCTCCCGTCAACGAGCTCTCCGAGTTCTCAGAGCGGCTGGCAGCGGGCGATGCCAAGGCGCGCGCCGACGTCGGCACCAACGACGAGTTCGGGTACATCGCGGACAATTTGAATCGCGCTGTCGCCAGAGTGTCCAAGGCCTCCAGCAATCAGGAAGCTACCGAATCTCTGCAGCGCAGCATTACTGACCTGCTGGCGGTAATCAATCAGGTCGCCCGCGGCGATTTGTCGCTTCGCGGCAAGGTGACCAACGACGCCCTTGGCAACGTTTCCGACTCCATCAACTACATGCTCGACAACTTCACCAAGGTGTTGGAGCGCGTTCGCAAAGCCGCCATGGAAGTCACCGCTTGCTCCAACAACATTCTTGTCGCCGCCGATGAAATGCAAGCCGGCGCCACCCAGCAGGACCAGGAAATTACCAACACCTCGAGCGCTGTGGAAGAGCTTACGGTATCGATGAAGCAGGTTTCGAATAACGCCGAAGCCAGTGCCGAAGCAGCACGCCGCGCTTTGGACGCCGCCGAACAGGGGAACCGCGCGGTGCGCGATACCTTGGACGGCATGCAGAGAATCCGGTCTTCCGTGCAGGCCACCGCAAAGAAGATCAAATCTCTCGGCGATCGTTCGCTGGAAATTTCTGAAATTATCAACGTCATCAACGACATCACCGAACAGACCAACTTGCTGGCATTGAACGCCGCCATTGAAGCGGCGCGCGCCGGTGAAGCGGGCCGCGGATTCGCGGTCGTTGCCGATGAAGTTCGCAAACTCGCCGAACACTCCCGCAGTGCCACGAAAGACATTGCGGCCCTGATCAAAGCGATTCAGGCGGAGACAAACGAAGCCGTGGTGGTCATGGAAGACGGCACCAAAGAAGTGGAATCCGGTGCGCAACTCGCCGACCAGGCCGGACGCGCCCTCGACGCAATTTCCAGCGTGGTGCGCCAGTCCGCCGAACTTGTTCAGGAAATTTCCCTGGCCTCCAAACAGCAGGTGCGCGGTACAGAAGGTGTGGCGCACGCCATGCAAATCATCTCCAACATTACGCGGCAGACTTCGCAGGGCACCCGCGGCACGGTGGCCACCGTCAGCCAGTTGGTGAAACTCTCTGACCAGTTGAACGAAGCGTTAGCACAATTCCGCGCACAGTCTAAAGCAGCCGCATTGGCCGCCGAAGAGAACGAGCGGCCAGTTCCAGCAGGCGCAGTTCGATAGTTGTGAAAAACGCCTCTGGTGAAGTTTCCAGGGCAAGAGCGTGACAACGATGAACGAGCGCCACGGGCCCGGCCACGGTTTGAGCGAACACGAGTTGAGCGAGATCCGCATGTTGATTGAAGAGCGGACAGGTATTCATTTCGACGAGTCTCGCGCGAGATTTTTCTCCGCGCGCGTCGAGGAACACTTGCGCGCCAAAGGCAACAATAGCGGCAACGACTTGTTACGCGCCATCCGCAAGTCGAACGTGGAGTACGAAGCCCTGCTCGAACGGCTCCTGACCCAGGAAACTTCCTTCTTCCGGTACCCCGCGGTCTATGACGCGTTCGAAAAGCGCGTGCTTCCCGATCTGCACACCAAGAAATTCTGGAAGAATCCTAGGACCTTGCGGGTGTGGAGCGCGGGTTGCTCTACCGGCGAAGAGCCTTATTCGATTGCCGTTACCATCGTTGATTCCCTTTCGTTTGCTGACGCGTGGAACGTGGAAATCCTGGCCACCGATGTTGGTCGCGTCGCCCTGAAACAAGCGGAACGCGGGATCTATTCCGGAAGAAGCATTGCTGCCGCTTCCGAGAAACAACTGGCTGCGCACTTTACCCAGGTAGAAGGCGGCTATCAGGTGAAGCCGCGCCTGCGAAAGATGGTCACGTTCGCCCAAATGAATCTCGCTTCGCCCGTTTACATGGGGCGCATGGACCTGATTTTCTGCATGAATGTGCTGATCTATTTCTCCGAAGAGCGTCGCCGGAGCGTGGTGCAGCGTTTCTACGATGCGCTGGAGCCGGGCGGCTATCTTTTCCTGGGACATTCGGAATCCATTTCGAAGATGACCGTGAAATTCCAGGCCATCGTTCTTGGCGATTGCATCATGTATCGCAAGCCAACTTCCGAAGAGGCGCAAAAGGCCGAATTTGTGACGGAGGGACGCGCGTGACCACGCCGGACCGCGAAGCCGTCGAGATGTTCCTCCAGGAAGCCTCGGAGCACCTGCAATATCTGCGGGAGTACGT
>DASXBH010000397.1:0-8715 GCA_036491775.1 Candidatus Acidiferrum sp. | reverse complement strand
CGGCTTCATCGTTCTGTTCCAATTCACCGTATTTCTGCTCATTGGCGTCATGCTCTTCGTCTTCTCCCAGCACACTCCCTTGCTAACCCCTGGCGAACGCGCCGATCGCATTCTTCCCCTTTTCTTAATTCGCGAAGCACCGATCGGCCTTGCCGGCTTGCTGCTCGCCTCCATCCTTGCTGTCGCCATGTCCAACGCCAGCGGTGCTCTCAACTCACTCGCAGCTTCCAGCGTGGTGGATCTCGCCGTACTGCGCGGCACCAAAAAAAATCCCGCCGGCGTTTTAAGACTCTCACGCCGCATGACTCTGGTCTGGGGACTCGTGCTCATTTTCTTCGGCCTCATGAAGTGGGGACCGTTGCTCGAGACCGGCTTGACCGTCGCATCCTTCCCCTTCGGCAGCCTGCTTGGCCTATTCCTGCTCGGCACCTTCGATTCGCGCGCCAATTCCCGCGGCGCTCTGGCCGGCATGTTTGCGGGCCTGATTTCTGTCCTGCTCGTTTTCCGCTACACACGCATCGCTTTCACTTGGTACGTTCTGGTCGGTGCCTGCGTAACCTTTGCCGTCGGCGCCATCCTCAGCAGGATCCTCGCATCTGACAAAAAGAATCCTCAACAACCGGAAGCGGCTGATACGGTACACTCTGTTCGCAATTAATTGACCGGCTTCAAAAGGACCACTTTCTGCCAGCCTCCACTTCTCATCGAACGGACGTGTCCACGAACCTGCCAGCTGCGGTAGGCGAAAAGCGGCTCGAACTCGTTCGCGGACTTGGCCCCTGGTCATCCGCCGCCATCGTGGTCGGCACCATGATCGGCACTGGCATTTTCTTGAAGCCCGCCGAAATGGCTCGTGAAGGCCGCTTCGTCTCCATAGTCTTCGCCGCGTGGATTGTAGGCGCGCTCTTTTCTATCTTTGGCGCGCTCTCCTTCGCCGAACTGGGCGCCGCCATCCCAGAAGCGGGTGGGGAGTACGCCTATCTTCGTCGCGCCTTCGGTCCCGTCTACGGCTTCCTGTTCGGCTGGATGCACTCCATCGTCGGTCGCCCCTCGTCCGCCGCCTCTATCGCCGCGGGCATGATGCGCTTCCTGGCCTTTTTTCTCCCTGGCGTCGCCGCGCCGCTTTTCACTGTGCACATTGCCTTGCCCGGGCTCACCAACTGGATCAAGCCCTACGACTTTGTCTTCACCTGGGCGCAGCCGCTGGCAGTCTTCTGGCTGCTGAGCATGACCGGAGTGAACTATTTAGGCGTGCGCTTGGGGGGTGGAGTTCAGGTTTTACTCACAGGCATCAAAATCGCCAGCGTTATGGCGGTCATTGGCATTGCCTTCTTACTTCCCTCGGGCGCAGCGCCTCATGGCGATCCGCTGTGGCCTTCCGCTGCGACTACCGGTCTGCTAAGCGCATTTCTTGCCGCTCTGGCGGCCGCACTGTGGGCCTACGATGGCTGGGAAGATCTGAATCTGGTCGGCTCCGAAGTCCAGAATCCTCAGCGCAATTTCCCGCTCGCGTTGGTCGGGGGAGTTTCTCTCGTCGCTATCATCTACCTGGTCTTTAGCGCCGCTTGCTTGCACGTGTTGCCGTTCGAAAACGTAGCAAATTCCAAACACGTCGCGTCTGACGTCGTGGAGCGTGTCCTCGGGCACGGCACCGCCACCTGGGTTACTCTCGCCATGGTTATCTCCGCTTTGGGCTCCCTGAATTCCTCCATCCTCAGCGGCGCGCGCGTTCCCTACGCCATGGCTCGCGATGGCATCTTTTTTCGCGTTGCTGACGGCATTCACCCAAAATATCGCACTCCGGGCCGCGCTCTGATTTTTCAGGGCGTGCTGGCCAGCATCATGGCATTAAGCGGAACATTCGAAGAACTCACCAATCTCTTCATTTTCGTCGGATCGATATTCTATGGCCTCGCCGTCGTTGCACTGTTCCGTTTACGCAAGACGGAGCCGGACATGCCTCGCCCTTATCGCTGCTGGGGTTATCCGTGGGTTCCCGGTCTGTTTGTTCTGGCGGTGATCGCTCTGACAACCAATCTCTGGCTGCAGCGTCCCGGCCGTTCCACCATCGGCCTACTCATCATCGCCGCGGGTCTCCCCTTTTACCGCTGGTGGACCAAACGCCCTTCGCACACGACCTGATGCCGCTATCCTAGGTTTTCAATTTCAAGGGAAACGTAACCGAACCAACCAGATCTATGAGGCACTCGCCGACCGGAAACTGTGCCCGCTGTCGATGGACACCGAAGCAGCAGCCGCTTTTTCCGGCACGCGCGTACTTGGGTGCAAGATTTTCAGTATCGACTCAATACCCGTCACCAATCGCGGCCCCGGTCGCGACACATAACTATTCGCGTCCAGCGCATATACCCGCCCATTGCGCACCGCTGGAATCTTTTGCCAGTCTTCGGGAAAACTCATCGACAAATACTCGTCGCGCGCCTGCTCCTTCGTGTAACCGCATGGTGCGATCAGCAGCACTTCCGGCGCCGCCTCAATTACTTCTTCCGCCCTGATCCGATACGAAGGGGTCCTTATCTTCCCCAGCAGGTCCCGTCCACCAGCCCGCTGGATCAACTCCGGAACCCAATGCCCGCCAATATAAAACGGCTGCAACCACTCGAGGAGCACGACGCCGGGCCGTTCTGCAACAGCCTTCACCGCGAACTCCGCTTCCGCTAGCCGCACCCCAATCTTTTCCACCAACGCCTGCGCTCGTTCCTCTTTCCCGGTAGTTTCTCCAACCCACAAAACATCGCGCCACACGTCTCCCAAATCCTGCGGATTCAAACACAGCACTTCCGGCCGCCGCCGAAATCGCGACAGCGCCGTCGCCAAATCATCCGGCGACGCGGCGCAAACCTGGCACAAATCCTGGGTGACAATTAAATCCGGCGCCAGTTCTTGAATCAGGTCCGCATCCACCGAATACAGGCTGTCTCCGCGTCCGATATATTCCCGCACCAAACGGTCCAGCTCATCTGGAGCCGCATCCTTCGGCAGACGCGATTGGATCACCACCGTCTTCGTTTTTGCGCGGGGAGGAAAATCGCACTCGTGGCTCACACCTACGATCTCGTGGTCAAACCCGAGCGCGAAAAGTATCTCCGTAGCCGAGGGGAGCAGTGACACGATACGCATGTTGCGGACTCTAACACAGTTTTACGCTAACCAGCAGATCGTGACGTCTGCAACAGGCCACCTACTTGTAGAGAAAATACCTGCGCCGTACTGCATCAAATTCTGCCAGGCTCTTCGCCCAACTCGCTACAATCTGCTCCGGTGCCGTTCCCGCCTCAAGTTGCTTGACCGTTTCATCGTTTCCCACCAGAAATAAAATCTTCGCCACATCGAAATGCTCCGGGTATTTCTTGTGCAGCAGCGCCGCAATCTCCATTCCAATCCGCATCGACCGCACCGCGCCACGATCCGCCACTCGTATTCCCACTCCCCCGCAGCGCTGCCCCGCGTACAGGCCACTCACCGGAATGAACGGCTGGTTCACAAAGTGCACGCCTACAAGATTCTTGGCATTCAGTTCTGCGGAAACTTCGCCGCCATTCATCCACGGTGCGCCGAACTCCTCAAACGGCGCTTCCGTGCCCCGCCCAACCGACACTCCGGCGTTCTGCAAAATTTCCAACCCTGGGTAAAGAATCGCTCCTTTCAACGTGCGCAAGTTTGGCGAAGGTGGAAGCCAGCGAAGACCGGTGCTCTCGAAAAAATAATTGCGATGCCAGTTTCGCATCGCGATTACATGTAGCTGGCAGTTGATGTGATTTTCTGTGTTATAAAATTGCGCCAACTCCCCAATCGTCAGTCCATAGCGAACCGGAACCGGAAAATACGCCACGAAGCTGGTCTTCTCTGGATCCAGCATGGGCCCTTCCACAATTTCCCCGTTCAAAGGGTTGGGTCGATCCAGCACGTAGAACGCGATGCCGCGCCTTGCCGCTTCTTCCATGCAATAGCCCATCGTCGTCGTGTAGGTGTAAAAGCGCACACCCGCGTCCTGCACATCGAAGACCAGTGCATCAATCCCCTGCAGCATCTCATCCGTCGGCCGCAGATGCTCCCCATACAGGCTGTAGATCGGCAGGCCCGTCGACGCATCTTGTGACTTCGGAAGTTTCTCGTCGGCGTGCCCTGCGATTCCGTGCTCGGGACTGAACAGCGCCACCAGTTGTACCCCAGGCGCATGGGCCAGTAAGTTCACCGTCGAGCGTTCCTGGAAATCCATTCCCGTATGATTGGTAATCAGCCCCACATGTTTCCCACGTAGTGCCGCAAACTTCTCGGCCTCCAACACGTCGATCCCTGTTTGTACCCGGCCCACACGGCTGTGCGGCGGGCGCCCATGCCTTTGTGCATCAGCTGCGGGCCACGCTGCCCTGCCTGGAGTGCACAGCAACGCAGCGGCCATAGCAGCAAAACAAGGAATTCGCAAAACTCCCAGACGCAGCAAAGGTTTCATAGTTTCCAATGATATTCTGGAACGCGTCGTCTGCACCTTGATTGTGAGCCAGAAGTGCGCGTGCTATATACAGTTGAGGCACAGGCGCAACGGCCGGGGGAAATTTCCAAATATGACGAGGCGTAGCGCCGGAGTGTTGCTTCTACCTTTTTTGCTTTTGTCCCTTATGACGCCACGAACCCTTAGCCGCAATCACCCCAGCAAATCCGCGAAGAAATCTTCCACTGCAGAGCAGGCGCAAAAGCCCGCGGAAGCAACGGCTGGCCTATCTGCGGACCAAAAAAAATGGGTCGACGCCACCTTGCGTCAGATGACCCTGGAAGAAAAAGTCGGTCAACTCCTTTTCGCCACCTATCACGGCAGCTTCACCTCCACAGATTCTCCGGCTTACATGCAAATGATGCACGACGTGAATGATCTGCATGTCGGCGGGTTTATCACCATCACCCACGGTTCGCCGCTCGGCATCGTCAAAAGTCAGGCTTATCCAACGGCCGTCCTCACCAATCAACTCCAGGCGAAATCAAAACTTCCTTTGTTAATTGGCGCCGATTTCGAACGCGGCACCGCCATGCGTCTCGACGAAGGCACATCGTTTCCCACCGCCATGGCTCTCGCCGCCGCAGGCGAGCCGAAAGATGCTTACACCATGGGCAAAGTGACTGCCCTGGAAGCGCGTGCTGTCGGCGTGCACTGGATTTACGCTCCAGACGCCGACGTAAACAACAATCCCGCGAACCCGATCATCAACACCCGCTCCTTCGGCGAAAATCCCGAGCGTGTCTCCTCCTTCGTCACCGAATTCATTCGCGGCGTTCAGGAAAATGGCGGCCTAGCCACCGCTAAGCATTTCCCGGGTCATGGTGACACCGCCGCCGACTCGCACATCGACTTGCCTGTTATCCAAGTCGATCGCGATCGCCTCGAACATCTCGAATTGGTTCCGTTTCGCGCCGCTATCGCCGCAGGTGTTGGCAGCATCATGACCGCCCACTTGAACGTTCCTGCGCTTGAGCCCGACCCGAACACTCCAGCAACTCTTTCCTCTAATGTCCTCACAGGTCTATTGCGCCAACAATTGGGCTTCGAAGGTCTAGTTGTGACCGACGCCATGGATATGGGCGGAATCGCCGTTCGCTTCGCCCCAGGCGATGCGGCCGTGCGCGCCTTCCTGGCCGGCGCCGATGCTCTACTGATGCCCCCGGTTCCTGACGCTGCCTACGACGCGCTTCTCGATGCCGCCAAGTCCGGCCAAATTACCCGGGCACGCCTGGATGCATCGGTTCGCAGAATTCTCCTCGCCAAGGCCAAGCTCGGCCTTAACAAAGAACGCCTCGTCGACCTGAATGCTTTGAATGAAAAGTTTGGCCGGGCCAATTGGCAAGATGAAGCTCAAGAAATTTCTGATCGTGGCATCACTCTTCTGCGCGACACTCCAAAGCGTCTACCACTCGATGGCACCAAACCGACTCGTGCGCTGTTAGTCTCCCTCTACGCCGACCCCGAGCCTTATCCCGGTCAGGATCTCGAGCGCGAACTCAGATCACGTTTCGATTCCCTCGTCGCCCTGCGCGCCGACACAAAATTCGCCAAAGCCGATACGTTGAAGTTGCCTTCTCCAGACTCCTACGACATCGCGATTCTCGCTTTATTCGTTCGTGTCAGCGATCGCAAAGGTGACGTCGATATCCCCGCCGACCAGCTCCCCCTGATCGATCAAATCTACAAAGCTGGGAAGCCGGTCGTCACCGTTGGACTGGGCAGCCCCTACTTGATCGAACGTCTGCCGCAAGCCGAAACGTGGCTCTCGGCTTTCGGCATCAGCGACGTCGCGCAAATCTCCATCGCCCGCGCCCTCTTCGGACAAATTCCCATTCGCGGCCACCTGCCCGTAACGATTCCCGGTCTGGACCTAAAAGCTGGCTTTGGCCTGGACGTTCCCGCAAATCCCATGACGCTGCAGCCCATGGATGTCCGCAGTGAGGCGCAATTGCAGCCGGCGTTCGACGTAATCGAAAAAGCAATCTCAGAGAAAGCCTTCCCGGGCGCAACTCTGGCTGTCGGCTATCGCGGAAAAGTTTCGCTCCACGCCTTCGGCAAGCTCAGCTACGACACCAAATCTTCCCCCACCAAAATTTCTACCATGTACGATATCGCCTCACTCACCAAGGTTGTCGTCACCACCACTTTGGTCGAAAAACTCGTCGAAGGCGATTTCCCTTCGCCTCTCGATCTCGATGCTCCCATCTCGCGCTATCTCCCCGAATGGCCACGTGGTCCGCAGCCCGAATGGCGCCAGAAGGTCACGGTTCGCAACTTGATGACCCACACTTCCGGCCTCCCACCCTTCAAGGAATATTGGCGAACCTCCACCGGTAAAGCCGACACGCTGCAAAGAATTTTTGTTGAGCCGCTCGAATATGAGCCTGGTACCAAGGTGGTCTATTCAGACTTGGGAATTATTCTGATGGCGGAAATTATTCAACGCCTCACCGGCAAGTCCCTCGATGAACTCGCCAACGCCTACATCTTTTATCCGCTCAACATGAAAGACTCGATGTACCTTCCACCGAAGGCTTTGTGGCCGCAGATCGCCCCTACAGAAATTGACAATCAACTGCGCCATCGCCTGGTACAAGGCGAAGTGCACGACGAAAATGCCTTTGCCATCGGCGGCGTTTCAGGGCACGCCGGCGTGTTCAGCACGTCTCCCGACCTCGCCGCATTCTGCCAGATGCTGCTAAACGGCGGCGTTTATGCCCACAAACGCATTTTGAAACGCTCCACGATCGCCGAATTTACCGTGCCGCAGCCCTTGGCCAAAAATACCCGCACACTCGGCTGGGTTGTTCCCACGGAAGGCAGTTCCAGCGGACATTATTTTTCTTCGCATAGCTATGGACACACCGGCTTTACCGGCACTACGATTTGGATCGATCCTGATCGCCAGCTATTCGTTGTGCTGCTGACAAATCGCGTTAATCCGACCCGCGAAAATCACAAAATTGCCGACGTTCGCCCGGCCGTTCACGATGCAATTATGAAAGCGTTGGGATTTGCTGCGGAACCAGCGCACTGACTCGATTGCCTGAACGCGCCTACGACACAATTCCTTGCCTGAAGTCTTCCGCCGCTTGTTTCAGATCTTTCAGTTTTCCCAAGTCCCGCCAATAATATTCATCTGTGCGGAATCCCTGAATCCGTTCGCCATCTCCCGCCAGTCGCAAATAGGACGCAATAATCGAGAAAGGTCCGTCCTCGCTGATCTTGTCCAGAAGCCGCGGCGAGATCACATGAATCCCAGAAAATGCCAGCGGCTGCAAATTTTTCGATGAACGAACAATCTCGGCTTCACTGTCGCGCCCGGCTTTGCGGCCGCACAATTCTAATTCCTCATTAAACAGCAAATATCGCGAAGTCTCCCGCTCTTGAGCAGCCAATGTTGCCAGCGCATGCTTCTCCCGATGGGCATTCATCATCCGTTCCAAATCGATCGTGCTGATCACATCCACGTTGTGCAACAGAAACGGTTCGTCCCGCCCCTCGGCATCCCGAAGAAACCACCCAGCCTTCTTCAATCCTCCCCCGGTGTCCAGCAATTCCTCTTCACGCGAAATCTCAATGTGCATCCCAAAATTGTTGTGAGCCTTCAGGTAGCCGACCACAAGATCCGCAAAGTGATGCACATTCACAATCACATCGCGAACGCCAAACGCACTCATCCGCGTCAGCGTTATTTCCAGCAACGTCCGCCCTGCCACTTCCACCAACGCTTTCGGACGGTCATTCGTCAACGGTCTTAGGCGAGTGCCCAATCCCGCTGCCAGGATCATCGCCTTCATTTGCCCATCTTTTCCAGTTCAAGATGGCGCACCACAACTTCCAACCCGTTCCTGGCCCGCAACCGTTTCGCCAGCTGCTCCGCCAGAAACACTGACCGGTGTTGTCCGCCCGTACAGCCAAACGAAATCATCAAATTCTTAAATCCACGCTGTTGGTAACTGCTCACGCTGGCATCCACCAACGACAACACCGCCGCAATAAACTGGTGCACGCTCTCTTGTTGATTTAAGTACTCAATTACCGGCGCATCTTTACCCGTCAACGCCTTAAACCGTTCCTCCCGCCCGGGATTTGGCAAACTCCGCGCATCAAACACGAAGCCCCCGCCATTTCCGCTCTCGTCCTGCGGCATTCCTTTGTGAAACGAAAAACTAAAGACCCGCACCTTCAGATTCTCG
>DASXBH010000396.1:0-3697 GCA_036491775.1 Candidatus Acidiferrum sp. | reverse complement strand
CGTGAAAGAACAAGGTACAGTAAAGTGGTTCAATGCTAGCAAGGGCTTCGGATTCATCCAGCGCCAGTCCGGCGAAGACGTCTTCGTACACTTCTCGGCGATTCAGTCCGAGGGTTACAAGTCGTTGAACGAGGGACAGGCCGTTGAATTCGAAGTGACGAAGGGCCCCAAGGGCCTGCAGGCCTCGAACGTCACCGCTCTCTAAGCGATCGACTTTAGAACTTTGGGCGAGCCGGCGAAAGCCAGCTCGCCCTTTGTTTTTGTAACCAGCCTCTCCAGCCGCCGTCCGCCACGTCAAGAAGCGCCTTTTGTAAGCCCCACGTAAAGTGATTCTTCTTGCGCAGATAATCTTCCTGGAACGCTGCAGCTTCCTCTCTTCAAGGAACTCTTTCTTCGCTCATTCCGTACCTACTTTTGCGCCGCTATGTGTACACTTGTGCCCGGTTTGCGGGAGGGGATTGGCAAAGATGAAATTCAGACTCGTTGTCTCTTTGGTGAGCTCGCTAATTATTCAGCTGGGCTTAGTGCTTGCTCAGGAAAAGCACGTTCCCTCTCTGGAAGAATCGTTAAGCCTCAAGACCATCGGTTCTCCAAAAATCTCGCCTGACGGCCGCCTCGTGGTCTACCAGGTGCGCGAGACGAATTGGAAAGAGAACGAGTTCATCGAGCAACTCTGGATGGTAAACGTATCCACCGGCGCGGCGTTCCAACTCACACGTGGAAAAAAGTCTTCCGGCTCGGCGGAATGGTCGCCTGACAGCCGTTGGATAGGTTTCGTCACCGAACGTGAATCCAGTGCCATCGAGCCGCCCTCGCCCGACGAGAAAAAGGACGCAAAGAAGGACGATAAGAAAGACGAAAAAAAGGAGGAGGGCAAAGACGTCGGTGATGGCAAGCCTGCTGCTCACCAGATTTGGGTAATTTCCCCCGAGGGCGGCGAGGCTTGGCAGCTAACCAAGTCCCAGACGGACATCGCCGCGTTTCATTGGTCCAAGGACTCGAAGTCCATTGCCTTCACTGCGAATCCTCCGGAAGTGAAATCCAGCAAAGATCGCAAGGAGAAGTACAGTGACTACGAAGTCTTCGAAAAGGACTACGGGCAGAACCAACTGTGGTTGGTGGATGTCGCCGCCGCGTCAACGAACTTCCTTCCGGCCGCCGCCAAAGAATTGACCTCCGATTTGACGCTGAACGTTGATAGCTTTAATTGGTCGCCTGATTCCACGCGGATTGCGTTCAGTGCTTCACACAATCCTTTGCTGGCCTTCAGAAGTGAACAGGATTTGTATCTGCTCGATCTGACCCACGGCAACGTTGTATCTAAAATCGTTGCGCTGCCTGGCCCGGATGTTAATCCCATGTTTTCTCCGGATGGCAAGCAGCTTGCGTTTTCCACTGCTTTAGGAGACCCGTATTTCTACTACGCGAATGGCCAGATCGCGGTAGTCGACCTTAATGCCGTTCAATCCAAAACGGCGACTTCTGGCGCCGACTTGCGAGTGTTAACCGCAAAATTTGATGAAGACACGCAAGCACTGGACTGGGGACCTGACGGCATTTACTTTGGCGCCCAGCAGAAAACAAATGCGCATCTGTTCCGCGTCGATCCACAATCCTCGGTGATTACCCGCATCACCGCGCCCGACGTTTTCTTGATTGAAGATGGTTCGTTTACCGGCGACTTCAAGAATTTCGCATTCATCGCCGAAGATTCCACGCACATGGGCGAACTGTTCGTTTCCAGCACGGCCCCCTTTGCGCCTCGCCAGCTCACCCACATGACCGACCAGGTGAAAGACTGGAAACTCGGCACGGTGGAAGTCGTCTCCTGGAAGAGCCAGGATGGCGCGGTAATCGAAGGCATTCTGCACAAGCCCGCGGATTACGATGCTTCGCGCAAATACCCGCTGCTGGTGCACATTCACGGTGGGCCAACCGGGACGTCGCAGCCCACGCTTTCGCCGGATGAATACGCCTATCCGATTCAAACCTTTCTCTCGCAAGGCGCGGTGGTTCTGGAGCCGAATTATCGTGGCAGCGCGGGATATGGCGCAGCGTTTCGCAAGTTGAACGTGCGCAATCTGGGTGTCGGCGATATGTGGGATGTGATGAGCGGCGTCGACTATTTGATCGGCAAGGGGATCGCTGATCCTAATCGCCTCGGCGCCATGGGCTGGTCCGAAGGCGGATACATTTCCGCGTTTCTCACCACCCACACCGACCGCTTCAAAGCCATCTCCGTCGGCGCGGGCATCAGCGATTGGATGACTTACTACGCGAACACTGACATCACGCCATTTACGCGGCAGTATCTACACGCCACGCCGTGGGATGATCCGGAGATTTACGCCAAGACCTCTCCCATCACTACCATTAAGCAGGCCAAGACGCCCACGCTGATCCAACAGGGAAGTAACGACAAGCGCGTGCCAGTTCCCGATAGCTTCGAACTGTATCGCGGCCTGCAGGATTACAACGTCCCGTCGCGACTGGTTCTCTATAGCGGGTTTGGACACGGCGTCAACAAGCCCAAATCCCTCCGCGCCCTGCAGCAATCCAATTTGGATTGGTTCAATCACTACATCTGGAATCAACCAATCCCCAAAGACTCTCCGCTCTATGGCAGCAGCGAATTAGACGCCACGCCTGCCGCAAAGTAGCAAGCTCAGCGCATCTGCAACGTCTCTCTGCGAACTCTGCGTTACAGCGTTTGCAGTTCCGACCTTAACGAATCAACAGCTTCATCGCCGTGTCGAGCATTTTCTTTTCCTGCTCTGTCAGTGACCGCGAAGCTCCCCTCGCCAACTCTCCAAGCGTGAGCGGCCCAATCGCCACCCGGATCAACCGCAATACCTCGATTCCCATCCCATCCAGCATCCGCCGGATCTGCCGGTTCTTCCCTTCATCCAGCACAATTTCCAGCCACGAATTCTTTTCCCCAGCACGCAATACCTTAGCGTCTTTCACCTTCAATCGTTCACCCTGCGGCGTTTCCACTCCCCGCAAAAGAGACACGATCAAGCGAGCGTCCGCCACCTGTCCCACCTGCACGTGATAGGTCTTATCCAAATGTGTCTCGGGATCCGTGACCTTGGCCGCCCATTCCGAATCGTTGGTAATCAGCAACAGCCCTTCACTCGCTTTGTCCAGACGTCCCACCGGCGCGATCCATGCCACATTTTTTGGCAGCAGCGAATACACCGTATCCCGACCCTTTTCATCCGCCGCCGACGTAACAATCCCGCGCGGCTTGTTCAATATCAGATAGGTCTTCTCCGCCGACTGGACGCGCCGTCCCTCCACCTCGATGCGATCCACCCCGAATCGCACCGGCGTCTCCGGATTGCGAGACGTCGTTCCGTTCAGCCGCACTTTGCCGTCGCGAATCAGCAGTGCCGCTTGCGAACGCGAGCAAAATCCCAGCTTCGATAATGCTCGGGCCAATCCCACTTTTTTGGTTTGATCAGACGGTCGACCGGAAGGATGAGAGTTCTGATATTTAGTCAGGCAAGACTTTGCTGATTGCTTGGCCGCGCAAATGATGGGATAGGGCGACTCGATCTAGCTCATTTTCCCAACGTGCTATGACTACGGTGGCGACGGCATTGCCAATCATGTTAACGACTGCACGGCACATGCTCAGGAAACGATCGATGCCCAGAATGAGTGCCATGCCGGCGACGGGAATGGTGGGGAT
>DASXBH010000395.1:0-7998 GCA_036491775.1 Candidatus Acidiferrum sp. | reverse complement strand
GGCGACATGCCCGGAGGCGCGCTGATGGCTTTTTGCGAGCCGCTGAAACAAATATCGATGCGTTGCTTGTCGACATGCAACGGTTCGGCGGCGAGCGACGCGACCGTATCGACCACCAGCAAAGCGCCGCATTCATCCGCGACTTTGCGCAGCGGATCGACTTGGGTGACCACGCCAGAGGAAGTCTCGCCCTGCGCGAACCCAATCATTTTGATGTTGCGGCCCTTGGATACCTTCCGCACTTCTTCGGCATCAATGGGCTTGCCGTAGGGCGCTTCGACCAAATGGAGCTTGGCCGGGGTGTGCTGCGCGATGACATGCATGCGTTGCGAAAACAAGCCATTCACGCAACAAATCGCCTCGTCGCCGGGCTCCAGCGAATTCAGCACCGACGCTTCAATGCCGCCGGAACCGGAAGCGGACAAGGGAAACGTAACGCGATTTTCCGTCTGAAATACCTGGCGCAGAAGGACTTGGGTTTCTTCCATGCAGCCGCGGAACCACGGATCGAGGTGCCCAACGATGGGGCTAGCCAAGGCGCGATAGACACGCGGGTCGATGGAGCACGGACCCGGGGTCATCATTAAGCGCATGGGAGGATTGAGTTCGCCGATCGGGTGGGTCATGGATGCTCCTCAAGGATGGGGCGGGAAAACAACAACCAAGTTCTAGTCTCCCGCAGGAGGCAGGCTCGCGCAACGGTCAAATTGGATGGAAGCCGCGCTGAGCGGCCAAACGTTAGGCCTGCGCGGCGACTGGGACTTGGCCTTCGCCCCGGATGTGAGCTGGAACTTTGCGCAGTTCCCAGACGATGCCGAACCAGGAAAGCACTTTGAGCACGTAATAGGTGAGATCGATTTCCCACCAGTAGAAGCCTTGGCGCGCGGACGCCATGTAGTGGTGATGATTGTTGTGCCAGCCCTCGCCCAGCGTCATGAGCGCCAGCAGCCAATTGTTGCGACTGGTGTCGGTAGTCTCGTAGCGGCGGCGTCCAAAAAGGTGGGAAAGCGAATTGATGGTGAAGGTGTCGTGCCAGAGAATCACGGTGCTCAGGCAGAAACCCCAGGCAAAGAGTCCCCAACCACCAATCAGCCAAAGGGCGATGCCGAGAATCGCGGGCGGCACCAGATAGTATTTGTTGAGCCAGCGCAGCTCGGGAAATTTGGCGAAGTCGGCGATGTACTCGGTGCGGGTGCCATTGTACTTGTCGGAAAGAATCCAGCCGATGTGCGCCCAGAAAAATCCGAACAAGGTGGGTGAGTGGAGATCTTCTTCCTGATCGGAGAAGCGATGATGATGGCGATGATGCCCGGCCCACCACAGCACGCCTTTTTGGGTGGAAGAAGTGGCCATGACCGCGATAACGAACTGGAACCAGCGGCTGGTCTTGAACGAACGATGGGCGAAGTAGCGGTGATATCCGGCGGTGACGAAGAACATACGCACCAGAAACACGGCCAGGCAAGTGATGAGATACGACCAGCGAAAATGAATCCAGAGAACGGATAAAGCCGCGAGATGAATGATTGCGAAGGGGATAGACGAAAGGATTTGCAGACGAGCCCCGTTGGGCAAGGGTATAGATAGAGAATTTGCTGCCGATGCCATCCTGCTCAGCTCCTACGCGTGGTTTACACGCAATGATCGTTGTTGCGCGCAAGAGTCGAGCGAAGCTCAGCGCTGCGGAACAGCTAAGAACAAGTTTACGGTGCGGGGTGGGAGGGGTCAATGGCCCGAAAGGGCAGGGATTGTTGAGTAGGCACGGTGATTGTGAAGGCGTGAATGGCGAAAGGTGGGAGGGCTGGACGCGGTGCAGTTCCGATTTGGAACCGACCCCGGAGTTGAATAGTGCTCGTTGCGGAAAAAATTTTTTCGTAAGAGACGTAGGCAAAGGAGTTAGAAGAAGGCGGCGGGTAAGAGACGCAGGGATTGGACTTAGATGAAGTTGGGAAGGCGGTATTCGGGCGCGTAGAAATCGAGCAAGCAGTACGTATCCCGGGCGTCTTTTGGTGATGAAGAGGTGCAAGTAATTTAGGTGAAGTGAGATAGAAGGAAAAAGATTTGGTACAAATGTGGTACGGAACTGGTAGAGGAGTGGAGCGTGGTGAGGCGATGTAAAGGTGAGAGCCAAAACGGGACTCAAGTAAAGGTTGACATGGGAAGTTGGGGCGGGAGGAAGGGTGCGGAGAGTGTTCGAACGAGGATCGAGCGTACATGAGTTAGTATATAACAGTCAGTACCTTATGTCAAGTAGTAAGCATGGGAAACGAGCCCCATCCTTTGCAGGAAACGAAGGCGCTCTCTTCCGTTGCCTCGGATCTGTATTTTGTTCGTGCTCTTACTCCTCTAAATCCGTCCTCACCTACCCCGCCGTTTCCCAATACTTTGCCCAACTGCTCCACACCTAATCCTCTTTAATCAATCTGCCGAATTCTGCCTACGAGCTGGTAAAACGATTCCACACCCTCTTTCCTTCCATAAAAGGACGCTGAGAACGCGCGCGCAGTTTCTCCCGCACCCGAAGCGCATCGTACTTCCCACTGCGAATACTCGCCCCGGTTCCACTCAAAGTCCCAGCAAGTCAGCGCCGTCCTCCCCAGCATAAAATCGCGCCGCTTCGCATCGATCACCACATTCGCTCCGGTTGCGGTCTTCGCATCCAGGACAGCGAACGCATCGTCCCATGTCCGACTCTCAAAGCTGGCGAATCCGATCTCAGGCATAAGTCGCCAAAACCAAAACTGCCCAAATGCCTCCGATGTCATCAACGCAATTACGTTCGAGTGCGGGCGACCAAACATCCTCGGCAGAATCGTCCATTTTAGCGGCACCGGAACCCGGTAATGCTCCAGACGCCCCGCCGTCGGAAACACGACATGCGTCGCCACCGGAAAGAAAAACACCACAAACGCCGCAATCCCAGTCGGCACCCAGATCATTCCTCGCCGCATCCAGCGCATCCACTTCGCCCGACTCGGATGCCTCCGCCTCTGCTCTCGTTCCGCATACCAACTCTCCACCTCATACGCTAATTTCCAGGCTCTGGTCTTGCGCAGCAACAACACCAAACACACCACCGTCAACGCCAAGCCACCGAAAAAGACCACCAGCAAAATCTCGCTCTCGATGAAATGGAAAAGGTAGTCCGTAACTTGAACGGAAAGAAAAAATCCAAGAGGAACGACCGCAATCTCACCCAGCATTAGCAAAATCCGCTTCAACCGCCTCGCCCCACCCTTCGGCACCATACCTCCGCCCAACGAACTTCCACTCGACACTTGCGCCGGAACCACCTACCCATCTGACACCCCGCCGCATCCTTTTGTTCCCGTATTCGCGTGCGATGCAGCTGGGCATCTTGCTTTTCAGGCGGCGCTATGGGGCGGGTGGCGGACGGCAGGAAAAGTCTGAGTTGGCTGTCGATGTGGCGGACGGCTTACGTCGAAGGGCGAACCTGCTCTCAGGGCTTGGATGCGGTCGCCGTGGCTTGTCCTGCCGTAGTGCGATAGGAGTTCAACACTTTTTCAAACGCCGGTTGCACATCGTGAAAAAGAGGTTCGACACACCAGGCGCTTAGTTTGGTGTAGGTGTTGCCCGACGCGACGATCGCAGAGACAAATTCTACGGGAATGTTCGAGCCTTGCTGGAGCGTGCCTCGATAGAAAACCAGCAGAGCGGATTTGCCGTCGATGGTCACGGAAGATTGTGCGAGCTCTTCAAAGTTGCCGAGGCTTCTGCGGGCGTTGAGCAAGGTTAGCTCCTTATAGCTCTCGAGCGAACCCGGATATTGCTCCTGCATGACCAGCAGATAGCGCATTTTGTCGCGAGAACTGAGGGCCGCAAGTGTTTCAGGAGCTCTGTGGAGGTCGGAGGCAATCACCCAGTCCGGGGGAAGAGTGAGCGTGAACTTGCCGGTGCGGTTCACGTACTGGAGGCCATTGAGAGCTTCGTCTACCTTCGGGGCATCGCCCTTTGTGGCGGCCGGCTCGACAGCATTCGTCTTGGCCGTGCCGTTTTCCGGGAAGGTGATCGTGAGGACATCGCTGCGCTTCAACTGCATCTTGCCGTAGGAAGTTTCTACCTCAATCTTGTCGGGTGTCACGGCAGTCATATGTCCAACAATCTTGGTGCCGTCCTTTAAGGAAATTTCCTCAGCGACCGCCGGAAGGAACGCGACGGTGAGGAAGAGGAAAACGGTGGCAGCGATCACACGGTACATGGTGGCCTCCATGAGTCGGTTCAGGACTGGCGATTGTCGCCCGCGCGGATTCTGTGCAGACAGCCGGGTGACCCACCCTGACACGCTGTCTCGATATTGAATTGCCTGAGGGAAAAGTGTCTATGGGCAGGTGGTACTACACGCAGGAAGATGGAATAACGGAATAGACACGACGAAGAAGGCGGGTTGCGCCGCAAATCCCAACAAAACGTGCGTCACCCTCCTCATGCGAGCATGTTTTAGCTGTTGTGCAGAAAATCAAGATGGCGAACCGGCGCTGGCGGCAGCTGCCATTTCAGTGGTGTTTGCAAGCGGCAATCGCGCCTCAACGGTGGTTCCTCTGCCGATCCCTTCGGAACTAATTTCCAGGGTGCCTCCGAGTTGGTGGAGTCTTTCGCGCATCCCTCGGATTCCCACTCCGGATGTGCCATTGGTGAGAAGTTGCGGCTTCTTCTCTGGCGAAATGCCTTTCCCGTGATCTTTCACTTCGACCCGAACTTCGTTTTCCGATTTGGCAATGACAATCTTGGCAACCGGGCTCCCGGAATGACGATGAATATTGGTGAGGCACTCTTGGACCAGCCGGAAGATTGCCGTTTCCAAATCGCGCGGCAATCGATCGAAATTCTCTGGGAGCTGCAGATCGACGCTGATCTCGCTTCGCTCGGCAAATCCCTCGATGTACCACTTGAGAGCGGAACCAAGCCCTGTTTCATCGAGCAAAGGGGGGTGAAGGAGGTACGAAATCGTGCGAATATCCTTGGTCACGTCGTTCACCAGGGCGGTGCTGTCCGATACCAGACTGGCGGCCTTCGCCAGACGATCGAGGTGCGCTCCCAGGCTGGACAGGTTCATGTTGAGAGCCGTCAGGGACTGGCCAACGCTGTCGTGCAATTCGCGCGCAATACGGCGCCGCTCTTCGTCCTGCAACTGGAGCAGGCGGGCGGTAAGCCCATGGAGTTCTTCGTTGGCGGTAGCGAGTTCCGCCGTCCGCTCCTGGACTTGCGTTTCCAAATCGCCCTGGGTCCTTCGGAGCTCTTCTTTTTTTCGGCGATGTTTCTGACCGAAGAGCACGACAAGGCTCGATGCCAACAAGAACGCCACTAAAGTAAGGGCTTGCGGTGCGTCGGGGACGCTAAGCAAGTGCGCGGGTGTAGTGAACCAATACTTCAGACCGAACAATGCGACAACTGTTGCCAGCGCAGAAGGTCCGACGCCACAAAACAGAGAAGCAAAGGTCAACGCTGGAAGAAGCGCGAGATAAGGAAAGGGCGTACCCACGAAAGGCGTGAGACTTCTGCCCAGCAGGAGTGCGGCGCAGGTCGCAGCAAGGGCCGTACCATAACGTTGGACGGGTCCCTTGAGCGAAGAAGCCGAGATATACCGACCGGTAGTCACACCACCCCCAATGGCCCGGAGGGTGAGTATCCGAGTGAAGCAGCGAGTCTAACACAGGCATTCCTCTGAATGGGTCACAGGAACTCGGTCGGCTGGCAATTCAGTGCGGTCTCGTAAGAACAAAGCGCAAAGAATGGGCCAGCCAAGCCAGGTTGGCCGATTTGTGTTGGGCCACTTGGCGGACGTGTTCGAGGTAATAGAGAGCGGCGAAGGCGAGAATGACTATTGCGGCAGGAAATGCCAATGGACGAGCGCTGCTTAGTGGCTGTTTCCAATCCGCTGTTGTTACGAAGAGGAAGGCGGCTGGAACCAGGAACATGATCGAGAGCTGAAAGATGTGTGCGGCCGAGCCTTCATCGGGCTGGGGAGGCTGAGTGTAGCCGCTGAGAACCGCGGTCAAAGCCAGAAGCGACAGCACGATCAGGATTTTGCAGCTGATGCGATTGATTTGCTGAACATGCATGGAGTCGGTCGCTCCTATCCGATGCGAAGACATCGAGTCGATTTTGACGGCGCCAGAGCGTAACAGTGCTACGGTACGCCGGGGCTTGTCATTGTCAAGTACTTTATATTGAAAAGTTAAAGCACTAGGTGCGGCTAGAAATTTGAACCTTAACGGGATGGGAGGCATCCATAGCGGGCATGAGGATGGCTTGCGATGAAGGCTTGATGCGCACTGCGAGAACTGGAGGAGTTCCCTGTGCAGAGGAGGCGCGGAAGTGGATCCTGGTGGCGACGATACTGGGATCGAGCATGGCGTTCATTGATAGCACGGTGGTAAACGTGGCGTTGCCGGCGCTGCAGGCGAGTTTCCGGGCCACCGTGGTGGATCTGCAGTGGGTCGTGGAGTCGTATGGACTATTTCTTGCGGCATTGATTCTGGTGGGAGGCTCGTTTGGAGATCGCTTCGGGCGGCGATTGATGTTCTTGCTGGGCGTGGTGATTTTTGCGGGGGCTTCGGCGGGTTGTGGGCTGGCTTCGAGCATTCAGCAACTGATCATTGCGCGCAGCATTCAAGGAATTGGCGCGGCGCTACTGGTGCCGGGCAGCCTGGCGATTATCAGCACGTCGTTTGAGGAGCAGAGTCGCGGCGCGGCGATTGGGACGTGGTCAGGGTTCACGGCGATTACCACGGCGATCGGGCCGGTGCTGGGCGGATGGCTAGTGCAGCACGCTTCGTGGCGATGGGTATTCTTCATCAACCTGCCGATTGCGGCGGCGGTAGTGGCCATTTCCGTTTGGAAAATTCCGGAGAGCCGAAGCGCCAGCGTGAATCGATTGGATTGGCTGGGCGCGATTCTGGCAACCGCGGGGCTGGGCGGAGTGGTTACCGGGTTTGTGGAGTCGTTGGAGCTGGGCTGGAAGAATCCGCTGATCGTGGGAAGTTTGTTGGTGGGCAGCGGCTGTTTGCTTGCGTTTTTGTTTGTCGAGGAACGAGTCAGCGCGCCGACGGTGCCGCTGGCGTTGTTTAAATCGCGAAGCTTCAGTGGGGCGAACCTGCTGACGCTGCTGCTGTATGCGGCGATTGGCATTTTCTTTTTTCTGTTTCCCATGAATTTGATACAGGTGCAAGGCTACTCCACGGTGAAGACCGGCGCGGCGATGCTGCCATTGATTCTGTTGATATTTGTGTTGTCGCGCTGGAGCGGCGGACTGGTGGCGCGGTATGGAGCGCGAGGGCCACTGATTGTCGGTCCGCTGATTGTGGCGGTGGGATTTGTTTTATTTGCGGTGCCGGGCGTGGGAGGAAGTTACTGGAGGGAATTTTTTCCGGCGGTGCTGGTTTTGGGATTTGGTATGGCGGTGACGGTGGCGCCGCTGACCACGGTGGTGATGAATTCGGTTGGCGAGGATCGGGTGGGCACGGCGTCGGGAATTAATAATGCAGTGGCGCGGGTGGCAAGCGTGTTGGCAATCGCGGTGTTGGGGATTGTGATGGCGAAGGCGTTTGGCGCGCGGCTGGATGCGTTGTTGCAACATGTTTCGCTGCCGGCGGACATTTTGCAGGAGTTGCGCGGGAGTGAGACGAAACTCGCGGGACTGCCAGTGCCTGCGGGAGTGGATGATGCGGCGCGAGTGGCCATTCGGGAAAGTGTGAGCGATGCGTTTGTGTTTGGATTTCGGATGGTGATAGGGATTTGCGCGGGATTGGCGGTGGCGAGTGCGGGCGTTGCGGCGGTAATGATTCCGAAAACGAGCGGGGAACGCTGAAAATTTGAATGCTTGCGTAGCACTCAGGCGCGTCGGAGATGCGGGTGGAGTACGGCGAGCAGTCTTTGAAAGGCGAGAAAGGCGAGCGTGACGCAAGCAAACGCGTAGCCCACCGGGTCACTTAAGGTGACAGCGAACGCGATGAGTGTCGCGACAAAACCCCACTGGAA
>DASXBH010000394.1:0-5586 GCA_036491775.1 Candidatus Acidiferrum sp. | reverse complement strand
TTCGTGATACTTGGAAGAACCCGTGTTGGTGAGACCCATGTAGGAAGGCGCCGTGGGGGAAGCGGCAGTGAAGGGTTCGACCACGAAAAGATAGCTGGTGCGGCTGTTCAGGTAGCTGACGTCGAGCTGCAAATTCTTGTGTAACTCGCGAACCACACCGAAATTCCAGGTAACATTGCGCGGCGTGGTGTCCACTTGCTGAGAGAAATTGGGAGAGAGCAACGGATTCAATCCTGCGGTGTATATGTTGGTATAAGTGACCGGCGGTCCAAGTGGCAAGCCGGAGGCGCCGAAATCGGTGATGGTTCGCGAGGGATTTGCCGCCCAATCTGCCGCGAGCAGAGGCAGCACGCCGTAAAAAAGACCGGCACCGGCGCGAACCACGGTTTTTTCATCCTTACCGGGAGAGTAGGCCAAGCCCACGCGCGGCGCCGCACCCATGGCCCAGCCCGACGTTTCGGTGGTAAACCGCAGGCCGAGGTCGGCGCTGACGTGCGAACCCAAAAGCCAGTGGTCCTGGACAAATTCGGCGAAAATGCTGTCGGAAGGGGTTTGCCCGGGCGCCGAGTTGAAATTGATGGTTTGCGCGAGAGAATTGTCTCCTCTCAGAATTTGAATGGGATGCGACTCGGTGGTTCCATAAAAACTGCGCCAGTCGATATCGACGCCGACGCGGATTTCATGCGAGCCATACCACTCTGTTTTGGGGAATTCGTAGGTGGAAATAAACTGAAGCTCTTTGCCGCGACGCGACCAGGTGTTGAAGTAATTCCCGCCGTAGCCTTCAGGAGTGATCAGCATGTCCGCGAGTCCATAGCCGTGGGCGTTGCTGTCGAATCGCGTGTATTGGGCGACGGTGGAGAGGACGGCGTGCGAGGCGAACTCGTAATGATCCGACAGGGCGATGGCCACGCCGTTCTGATTCAGACTGTTGGAGGCGGGCTGCGGAATCAGTGCGCTGATATCGATGTGCTCGGTTCGCAACGGGAATGCATTCACGGTCAGTGTCAACAGATGGGTGCTGCTGAGAATCGCCTCCAGCGTGGAATAGGAGTTAAATCCTTGCTTCTTGCTGATGTCATAGGGCCACGGTAGACCTTCCACGGTGGTTTTCTTCATTTCGTACTGGAATGCTTCGGAGAGCAGTAACTTGTGAGCGATTAAAGGAACGTCGAACGAGATGGAAGGGTTCGCGCCACCCAAGCCCGACATGTGGCCATTTTTTCCCAGGACGGTGATGCCGAGTTTGGTGATATTGAAGTCCAAGCTATCGGCCGGAGATTTTGTGGCGATGGTGGTCAGCCCGCCGGAAAAACTTCCGAGGCTGGCGTCATAGGGTGTCTTGTAGACGGCGAAGGACTCGACCGCATCGGTGGGCACGGTGATGCCGAAGCTGCCGGTGACCGGATCCGTGTTACGAGTCGAATTAATGATCAGCAGGCTCTGATTCTCGTCCGAGCCTTTGAAAACCAGTTTGCTGTCGAGCGTTCGCACGACGCCCGGAGTCAGTGGAATCACTTCTTTTACTTGTTCCTGCTGCGTTGGCAGGGTGACCAATTGGGTGTTGGTGACTACGGAAACGGGAGCGGAGGAGCTCTCGGTGGAGATGATCGCGGCCAGTCCGGTAACCTGCACGGTTTCCGCGACGGTCTCGATATCCAGAGTGAAATCCTGGAGGCTTTGCTCCGCGGCTTTCAGGAGCAGCGCTCTTTCGCTTTTCTTGAAGCCCGCACCCTCAACGGAAATCGAGTAGTTTCCCGACTGAAGATTGTTGAACTCGTAGTGGCCGTTCTCGTCGGTTTCTGCGGTCGCGGCAGCGCCCATGGGAGGACTCTTGGCGAGCTTTACGGTAGCGCCGCTCAGTACGTCGCCATTTTGCGTGGTGACGGTGCCCTTTACCGAGGTGCCCGCACCGTTCGCGGCCTTGGTCGGCTTTTGGGCTAGCGCGGCCAGCGGCGCTAGAAGAAAAAAGAGTATAACTGCGAGTGGCACGAGCCACTGCCACGGCACTCTGACAACGCGATCGTTTGTGCGAGCACGGCTGGAAATTCGACGGTGACCTGGGGACGTAATCATTATTAGACTCATACCAGTTTTACAGAATAAGGCGACGCACACACCGCATTTCTTACCTACATTGCTTGAGGGTTTCCTGACCGGAACCTCAACGGGGGAATGGCTTCACACCGCTTGCATCTATCAGCGGCGGGCTAAATCCGGGTCCGATAGCACCGCGGCTTGCCATGTGCGGAACTCTGTTGAGGCCACAGGTATCATTTCCCGGCATGGGCGCGGGAGTTGCCTCAATGTTTTTTGGATCTCGCGCAGGCGCCTTAGATTCGAGGTCGGCGCCCCGAAGTAATCCGTCAGCACACTTCCACTGCTACGATTAGTTCCCTCAGAACGTTCAAAGAGTTCCAGATAGGCGCGCGGGGAAAATCCAGCGGCCGCGGATGCATACAGGGCCACGCGATCTGCTTCAATTTGGTGAAGCCTTTCCTGCTTCTCCATTATCTCACTCGTTTTTCTCAATAGTTTTGGATCGCGGTCGATGCTGTCTAACACTCGCATTAGCTTCTCACCGATATCCTTGCGATCACTGATCGCGTTTACGCCCAGAATTTCGTGAAATAACTGGGTAACAATGATGGGATTCTGATGGGTCATCGCGTGGCTGAGCTCGTGGCCCAGCAACCCGGCAAGTTCGTCGTCATTCCTCAGTAGTGCGACCATTTTTCGAGTGATATAAATTCGTTCGGGACCGACACTGAACGAATTCGCTTCCGGAGCGTCAATCAATATGACGTGAACCGGCGCTTGCTCGCCCGGAAATTGCGATTGAACTCGAGCGACGACGGTGTTGATATGCGCGGCGAACTGTTCATCGTGAGCGGCATGGTAATTGTCTTCCACCAAGTCCGCCTGGATATCGCCCAACATTCGTTCCTGCTGACTACTGAAGATTTGTGCGGTTGGCGGAATTCTGAGTGCCACCGTAACTGAGCACGACTCTTGCCCTCGAACGGTGCTGCCCAACAAAACTGAGATAACAAACAGGAAGATGATGGAAAGGATGGGCACCCGCATTGGAACTGTGAGCATGAACGTCGGATCTGCCGGAGCGCAGCGACTTCTCCACCTAGTAAAGATACGTCGGTACCAGGAACAAAACGGCTCTTTCGCAAAGGTAATTCTGTTATTTGGTCCGAAGAGTACCGTCATCTTCCAGTCTGTGGCTATGCGAGCAGCAGATATGTGATTGAAGTCACAAGTTAGCCAAAGCCGCACACATAGCGTGACACTTCCGCTGACAGCTCCTTCCTCGCCAGATTCGAGGACATCACTCTTTTTCTGTGCAGACCAGGATGCCACCGTTTGGCAAACATTAATGCGTGGGGACGCTGGAGTTGGCGGGGGAGGTTCGCTTCATGAAAAACATGAAGGGGAGGACAGCGAAGCAGAGGACGCCGAGGAGCCAGTAGACATCGACGAAGGCGAGCATGTTGGCTTGACGCTGCAGTTCGTAATAAAGCAGAGATTCGGCTTGTTTGGTGGCGGTGATCATGTCGGAACCGCGGGAGTGCAGCAGGGTGGCCAAGCCGTGAATGGCGCGATTGTAATTAGGATTCAGGGGGGAATAATTTTCGATGAGGCGCAGCTGATGGCGCTGGGCGAAGCGGGTTTGCCAGGTGGTGACTAAGGAAATGCCAACGCTGCCACCAATGTTGCGGGCGAGATTGATCATGCCGGTCGCGCTGTTCATGCGTTCTTTGGGGATGAAGGCAAACGCGGAGACGTTGATGGGCACGAAGAGGAAACCCAGGCTGCCGCGCGAAATCATCCAGACAAACACAAACACGGGAAAGCTGGTGTAGAGATTGAGGCCTGCGAGCGCGAACATGCCGAGCGCCATACAGAACAATCCCACCATCACCAGCCAGTGCGGGGGATATTTGGCGAGGAGGCGGCCACAAATCGGCAGGGTAATCATGGTGAGTATGGCGCCCGGCGAAAGCACCAGGCCGCTGAGCTGCGCGGTGTAACCCATCAGCGTTTGCAGCATGACCGGCAAGAGCACGGTGGTGCCGTAGAGGACCACGCCGAGGACAAACATGGTGGCGGTGGCGACGGCGTAGTTGCGATCTTTGAAGAGATGCAGGTCGATGATGGGCTCTTTCTGGCGCAACTCCCAGATGACCACGCCGATCAAGCCGATGGCCGAGGCGGCGGCGCACCAGGTGATGAAATGAGAAGCGAACCAATCATCGCGCTGGCCTTTATCGAGGACCACTTGCAGGAAACCCAGGCCTACGCTGAGAAATGCCAAGCCGATGTAGTCGATGCGCAGGCGGCCGTCATTTTTTTGGCCGGAGAGATGCGGAGGATCGGCGATGAGCATGTAAGTGAGAATGATGGAGAGCAGGCCGACGGGAATGTTGATGAAGAAAATCCAGCGCCAAGTGTAGTTGTCGGTGATCCAGCCACCGAGAGTGGGACCGATGATTGGGGCGACGACCACGCCCATGCCGTAGACGGCCATGGCCATGCCTTGTTTTGCGCGCGGAAAACTTTCGACCAGGATGGCCTGCGAGACGGGCTGCAATCCGCCGCCGCCCGCTCCTTGCAGCACACGGAAGAAGACCAACAGCGGCAACGTGGGCGCGAGGCCACAGAGCAGTGAGCTGAATACAAAAATCAAAACGCAGGCCATGTAGAAGCGCTTGCGGCCAAAGATGCGGGAGAACCAGCCGGTGAGCGGAAGCACGATGGCGTTGGAAACGAGATAAGAGGTGAGCACCCAGGTGCTCTCGTCGACGCCAGCGGAGAGACTGCCGGCGATATGGGGAAGGGCGACATTGGCGATACTGGTGTCCAGCACCTCCATAAAGGTGGCCAGCATTACGGTGAAGGCGATGAGCCAGGGATTGATGGTGATCGCAGGCGCGGCGTCTTCGATGGCGAGAGCGGGTGCGGAAGGAAATTCGACTTGGGTGAGAGTGCCCATCGCACAGGCGAATAAACAGGCCCAGGCGGCGACGGTTGGAACACGGGGTTAACCCGCCGCAGCCCAGGCCATTGATTGATGCTAGCGCGAGGGGTGGGAAGCGGCAGTGGCGTGGGTCACAGGGGGTTGGCGGATTGGCGCCGCGAGGGAGTGGGAGAAACGGGGAGCGTGGTTGTTCAGCACAGCGCTTTGGACATGAGAATAAAGTGGCAAGGCACCTTGGTTTGCACATCCGGCGGAAAGGGAGCGGTGCCGGTTTCGGCGTAGCCAAGGTGTCGATAAAAGGATGGGAGTTCGGTGCGTGCACTGACGATGCGCAGGTCGACGGCTTGGCAGTTCTCGTTGCGAAAGTAGTTTTCCGCGTGGGACATGAGCAGGCGACCCAAACCCTGGCCCTGCTTGGCGGGAGCGACTGACAACAGGCCGATGTAGCCACGGTCGGCGTGGAGTTCGCAAAAGACGCAGCTCGCGAAGGCAGCGGAGTTCTCTGCTACGAGCTCGGCTAGCAGAAATTTTCCCTTGGCCATATAGGCGCGGACACCGGCAGCATCGATGCGATCGCCGCCGATGAAGGGAGTCTC
>DASXBH010000393.1:0-5656 GCA_036491775.1 Candidatus Acidiferrum sp. | reverse complement strand
TCCCACATCTCCGCAAATTGTCGCGCCAACAGGCGCCCGAAAATCGGGTGCACATCCACGCTGGTGTAGTAGTCCGCAAAGCGTCGCGCTTCCGGCTGGCTGTAGTAGCCATGCACCGGATGGTAAAGGCACTCCCGCATGTATTCGGCAAACGTGATCGGACCAAACCGGCGAATGCGTTCCGCGATGAGCGACGCGAGAGGGTTCAAACCGACGCTGCTCCCGTTGACAACTCTTTCTGAAGTTCGTGCCAAGTGCGTTGAAAAGTTTCGAACGCAGCAGCATCAAACAGAACGAAGTACACCGTTTCGAGCGAAGTCTCCCCTTTCAGGTGTTGCACCACTTCGTTCAACATGATTTGCGCGCATTCTTCCATGGGAAATCCAGAAACGCCCGTCCCAATCGCAGGAAACGCGATGGACTTCAGTTGTCGTTCTGCGGCCAAACGAAGCGAGTGTGCGGTTGAAGTCCGCAACGACTTGGCGGTCGTCCGAACCCCTCCCAAGCCCATGCTCGCTGCGTGAATCACGTGCCGCGTTTTCAGCTTTCCCGCGCCGGTGATTGCCGCATAACCCACCGGGATACTGCCAATCTCATTACACTGCCTCTGTATTTCGTCTCCACCCTTACGATGAATTGCGCCGGCAACTCCCGCGCCAAGCATCAGATCATTGTTCGCCGCATTTACGATCGCGTCGGTATCCATTTCCGTGATGTCGCCCTGCTGGATCACAATCCGTTCAGAAAGAGAAGTCATGCGGAATATTCTAGACCATCCTATAGCCCAAGCCTTCAGGCCTGAGCATTTCCATCACTTCAAGCAGATTTGCCGCGGGTAGCACTAGGCCATCACACTACTGGACTGATCTACTTCCCGCTTTTCGCGTAGTCGTATACCCCGCGCCCCGACTTTCTCCCGAGGCGTCCTTCCTGCACATACTGCTGCAAGAGCGAATTAGGCCGATATTTTTCACCCAGCGTCGAATGCAGATATTCCAAAATTTTCAGCCGCACATCCAAGCCAACGAGATCCACCATCTCAAACGGCCCCATCGGATGATTCAGCCCCAGCTTAATAGCCTTGTCGATATCCTCCGCCGACGCGACCCCAGCCTCCAGCATCGCGAACGCCTCGTTACCAATCAGCGCGTTGATGCGCGACGTGATAAAGCCTGGAGCCTCCTGCACCACCACGAACTCCTTCTGCATGCGCTGAGCAACCGCGCAACAGGTGGCCAGCGTCTCGTCCGACGTGTACCCGGTGCGCACGATTTCCACTAATCGCATTTTCGGGACCGGATTAAAAAAATGCATGCCAATGCAACGATCACGATGCAAAACAATGTCGCTGAAATCGCTAATGGAAAGTGACGAAGTGTTGCTGGCAAAGATCGCATTCGGCTTGGCAAATTTATCAAAGATCGTGAATAGCTCCAGCTTCATCTCCAGTTCTTCCGGAACCGCCTCGATAATCAGCTCAGCGTCGCGAATCGCCTCGTCAACTACATGGGAAATCCGGATGCGTCCCAAGGCAGCATCGCGCGCTGCAGCCTCGACCTTTCCTCGGCTCACTCCTTCGTCAAGAGCGTCGCGTATCCAGGTCATAGCGCTGTCCAGAATAGATACCGACACATCCTCAAGAACCGTTTGGAAGCCGCCAAGCGCAGACGCGTACGCAATGCCCCGGCCCATAGTTCCCGCGCCGATCACCGCGATCGTCTTCACTTCCATTCGCTTCTCCAGGGGAATCGCCTCTTATTTCGCGAGTTTGCGGTAAGCGACTTCATCAAAACCGATAATTATCTGCGCTCCATTTACCAATAACGGCCGGCGGATCAAATTTGGCTCCCAGGCCATCAACTTCACCGCTTCGGCGCGGCTGGGAGGATGCTCAGCCATATTCCGCGTCCGATACAGCTCATTCCGCGTATTCAGAAAATCTTTGTAATCGCGCTTCCCGATGAGTTGTTCAAGTTCGCTCTCAGATAAGCGTTTCTTATCCAGATCGCGCGATGTAAATTCAACTCCTAGTTCCAGCAAGAGACCTCTTGCTTTGCGGCAGGTGCTTCAAGTCGGCTTCTGGTAGTACACGATTTTGCTCGCGGCCATTTTCTCCTCTTCGCCAGCTAATTAGTAGCGCGGAACTTTCGGGTCGATTTCCGTGGACCAGCGATCGATCCCACCGGCCATCGATTTCGCTGACGAAACACCCTGGCCGCGCAACCAGTTCACCACATCCAGGCTGCGCATTCCGTGATGACAATAGCAGATCACGTCTTCCTCGGTATCGAGTTGCTGCAGATTCGCCGGAATACTGCCCATGGGGATCAGCGTCGCTCCCTCAATACGGCATTGCGCATGCTCCCAAGGTTCGCGAACGTCCACAATCAATAGCTTTTCACCGCGGTCCAGCCGGTCTTTTACGTCCTTTGGAGTAATTTCCAGATCGTTCATTTATGCTCCGATAGCATTACTGGTCCCGATGAATCAGTCCGCTGATGACTGCAAACATCATAAAGATCATGACAGCAACCACGATGACTCCGAAGATGATGCCGAACAATTTTCCTGTACTGAGTTTCGGCACTACCGAATCCTTTGTCGCACAGCG
Source organism: Candidatus Acidiferrum sp. (assembly GCA_036491775.1). Taxonomy (GTDB): domain Bacteria; phylum Acidobacteriota; class Terriglobia; order Acidiferrales; family UBA7541; genus Acidiferrum. Next base: position 3,045 of record DASXBH010000393.1, on the reverse strand, counting down.
CAGCAATCCACCATGCGCCCGCCCGCAATGGACCGTAGCAAGGTCACGAGCGGAGGGTCGCGCTACAACATTGTACGCGACTACTGGATTAAGCCCTTGGGAGAGATCCACTGCTTCTCAACAGCCTGAATCTCGTTGACCAGTGCCACATCTTCGGGCTGCGGCAGCATCTCCTGCAAATGCTCCTGATAAGCCTTCTCACTCAACAATTCCCCAGTCACGCTATACGGCCGCCGCGCATTTTCACCAATAAAACGATTGAACTTCGCATCTGGCACGTACAATGGCGCCTGCCCGGGAACCACGTTCTTATTAATCATCTCCACCAGTTTCAAACATTCCTGCCGGTAAAGCTCCCGGCTGTGTTCATTGATCTGTTCCAGGTTCGCTTCCGTTCTCGCGGTCGGTTCGTCGTAGCGGCCCTTCAATCCCCACACATAGAACCAGTGCGCGGAGCTCGACCGGTCTACACCAAACAAATCCAGACTCACTGGAATCCACTTGTTGATGTACTTCTGAATGATCTGATTCGGAATCACGCCAGCCTTCACGATCCGCTTGATTCCGTCCTGCCCGGTTCCCAGGTGAAACGACTCTTCCTTCAACATCGGTATCATCGATTGCGCCAGCGGCGAAAAGCCGGAATAACTCAGCATGGTGAGTTGGTATTTTCCGTCACGATCAACAAAATCTGTGTACACAAAAAAGTCCAGCCAGTTGTTTACGTCCTGATTGAAAGCTCCTAGCAACCGCTTCTGGTCGAACGCCCGCCGCTCCAGCATTTTTTGCGCTTCTACGCGTCCGCTGTATCCAAAATGATTCATCAGTAGATGACACATCTGCCATCCATGACGCATCTCTTCCGTAACCACCCGGCAAAGCGATTGACGATCGTGCTCACTCGGAGCGGTTTCAAACAGTCTCCGTTGTTGTTCGACGGATGCGAATTCCGTATCGCCCTGGTAAACGATCAGATTCAACAACGCATCGCGCATACGTTGATCTGGAATCTGCACCACGCGATCCCACTTGGGACGCCCCTTGTACGCGCCAAACTCCACTTCATTCGACCGCGTGGGCCCAAATTTTGCTTCGAATTTGTAATCGGTGACTTCTGGGTAGTCGACCCCAATATCTTTTTGCCACACTCGAAAAAGGTCGACCCAATCATCAAAGGTTGAAAGACGTGTTGCCGGCATGAGCGTTTGCCTCCCTCAAATTTCGCAAACCCTTACAAGCTGAGATCGTTTGGCCATCCGGACATTCGTCAGTGGCCCGTAAAATTCGGAGCGCGCCTTTCCAGAAACGCGCGAATCCCTTCGCGGCAATCCTGTGAATGGAAACAATTCAATTGGCGCTCGACTTCCCGCTCCAAACTCTCGATCAGCGCCTCCTGATCGCACGCAAAGATCGCCTGCTTTGTAGCGCGGATTGCCATCTGCGGCCCATCCGCGATTTTTCGTGCTAGTTCACGCACTGCGGCAGCAAATTGCTCCACAGGCACGACGTGATTCACGAGACCAAGCCGGTGGGCCGTCTTCGCATCAATCATTTCGCCGGTGTAGAAAAGTTCCGCTGCAATCGCCGGGCCAACGAGTTGCGGCAGAAAGAACGTCCCGCCATAATCAGGGAAAAGTCCCACTTTTGCGAAGTTTTGCCCGAACATCGCATCTTCCGTGCATATTCGAATGTCCGCTGCGAGTGCCAGATTCATTCCCGCCCCAGCCGCCGGTCCGTTGACCGCTGCGATCACCGGTTGTGGCATCGTGCGCATCTTCAAAACCGCCTGCATCCCGGATCTCAGAATCGGACCCAACTCGCCAGCATCCTCTTTCTCGCGACCTTGCCCGATCACCGAAAGATCCCCGCCCGCACAGAACGCTCGACCCGCACCGGTTAGAATCACCACGTGTGCCGTGGTGTCCGCCGCAATTCGCGTCAACGCCTCGTTCAAGGCCACCGGCAAACGGTTATCCAGCGCATTCAGTTTCTCGGGCCGATTCATCGTCAACGTAATGACGGACGATTCCCGCGACTCCAGCAGCACCGGCGAACTGTGTGACGCATGATTAGCTCGGCTCATCGCTTCTGCATCCTGGACCTAAACCCGAGACGTATCCCGTTCTCTCTCGGTGCGCACGATCAACTGCGCCAGCTTGCGAAAATGTTTCATCAACTCGGTCTTCCCTTTTGCCGCCTGGGCTCCTGTCGATGGCAACACGAACACCTGCGCCCCGTACAACAATTCCTTCTGCAATCCATACGCACATTTTCGTTGCGCAAAACTTTCATACGTCTGCTTGCCGTGAAACGCCACAACCCGCGGCGCGTATTCCTCGAGTTTCTGCGACAACACGATGCGTCCTTCTGCAAAATCTTCCCGCGTCAACTCTTCCACCAGCTTGGTAGGCCGCTTCACCAAATCGGTCAGCCCAATTCCAAATTCGATAATCCGCCGGTCGTCCGGATAGTCGAAAGGCTCGGGCACCACTCCACTCTCGTGCAACGTTGGCCAAAATTGATTCCCACGGCCTGCATAATAGTGACCGGCGCGAACGGAAGACTCCGTGGGATTACATCCGACGATCACTAGCTTCATTCCCTTGCGAAGATAATCAGGCAGTGTTTTCATTCGGTCAGTATTCTCTCCTATTACCTAGAGAGTTTACTTGCCTTTGAAATTTGCGGCACGCTTTTCCACGTAGGCCGCCAACCCTTCCTTGGCATCCTCGCTGGTGAACAGAAGCTGTTGGAGTTCGCGTTCCAGTCCCAGCGCTTCGGCGAACGGGATCTCCGACCCTGTAACCACCGATCGCTTGATCCGCCCAACCGCTCGCGACGCCTTGTTCGGCGGGCAGAATTGCCGGGCGTAGGCCAGCACATCCTCCCAGAACGTCTCCTTCTCGTAGATGTATTGGATCAGCCCCATTTCCAGCGCTTCTTCGAAACTGAATGTCCGCCCCGTCGCCATCAATTCCAGCGAGCGCGCCCGTCCCACAGCTCGGGTAAACCGTTGCGTTCCCCCGGTGCCCGGCAGCACGCCCA
>DASXBH010000392.1:0-7187 GCA_036491775.1 Candidatus Acidiferrum sp. | reverse complement strand
TGATTACGTAAGGAGTTTCGAAGTTAGCGCAACAGATCTTCGAGCTGCACGCGACCTTCCGTCTTCGCGTCGCGATATTTGACGATGACTGCGGCCTGCAGCGAAAGATTCCACTTCGCACCGGACGGATGAGAAACCGCGCGCGAGCCGGGAACGACGATGGCTTCTTCTGGAATAATCAAAGGGTGCGTTTCATTGGCGGTATAGACCTGATCGCGAACGAGATCGTAGACCGGAATGGAGCGATTCAGAATGGTGCCGGTGCCGAGCACCGCGCGGCGCTTCACGATCGTTCCCTCGTACACGCCGGAATTTCCTCCGACCATGACGTCGTCTTCGATAATCACCGGGAGTGCGCCGACGGGCTCCAGCACGCCGCCAATTTGCGCCGCGGCCGAGATGTGGCAACTTTTGCCGATTTGCGCGCAACTTCCCACTAACGCATGCGAGTCGATCATGGTATTGGCGCCGACGTAGGCGCCGACATTCACAAACATCGGAGGCATGCACACCACGCCACGTCCAATAAAGCTGCCATCGCGGATGCTGGAACCGCCCGGCACAATGCGAATTCCATCGCTGATGGCAACGGCGTGCACGGGGTACGTCGACTTATCGATGAAAGGCTGTCGCGCCGCGTCGATGGACATATCCACGATCGTGCCCATGCGAAAGCCCAGCAGAATTCCCTTCTTCACCCATGGATTGACGCGCCAGCCACTGAGCGAAGTCGCGTCTGGCTCCGCCGCGCGAATCTCGCCGCGATTCAAGCCCGCCTTAAATTCTCTGAACAGCCGGAAATGTTCTTCATTAAATTGTGACGGAGGATTGTCAAACATCGCTTCAATTTGCGAAGGCAGCATGCATCCTCTCGGTGAGCCCGAGCGACTCCAGAACCGCGCGGATGCGTGCCATACTTTCCGGCTTCGGCGGCACCAGCGGCAAGCGCCAAACCGGTTCGAGAAGCTTCATTTCCGCCATCGCCGCTTTCACCGGCATGGGATTCGATTCCACAAAGTTTACTTCCATCAGCGGAAGATAGCGGCGATGCAGTTGACGCGCCGAGACAAAATCATTCTTCAAAGCAAAGTGCACCAAGCGTGACATTTCTCCGGGAATTTCGTTGGAGGCAACGGAGATGACACCGCGTCCGCCAAGCGCAATCAGCGGCAGCGTAATCGCATCGTCGCCAGACAGCACGATGAAATCTTCCGGCACGCAATTCATGATCGCGGCCATCTGCGAAATGTTTCCCGACGCTTCCTTGATGCCAACGATGGTTTCGATTTCCGCAAGTTTCTTCACCGTTGCCGGCTCGATGTTCACACCGGTGCGTCCCTGCACGCTGTACAAAATGATCGGCAGATTCGTCGCAGCCGCAATCGCTTTATAGTGCTGGCACAAACCTTCCTGTGTTGGCTTGTTGTAATACGGCGTGACGGAAAGAATTCCGTCGGCGCCAATGGACGCCAACTCTCGCGTCATGGCAATCACTTCGGCGGTATTGTAGCCGCCCGCGCCGGCCAGCACCGGGACCTTGCCGTCAGCCATCTCCACGGTAATTTCGACGACGCGCAAATGCTCAGCGTGCGTCAGCGTAGGGCTCTCGCCAGTCGTTCCGCAAGGCACCAGAAAATCGATACCTTGATCGATCTGCCGCTGTATCAACTTTCGCAAGCACGCTTCATCAAGCGAACCGCTCAGCCGAAATGGAGTAACCATCGCCGTTCCGCATCCGGTAAACATTTGTTGCTCCTCCCGAGATTCACTCGCGACTGTGAGTTGAGCCCGCTGGCCGCTCAACTGAGTTCGCTGAGAATCTCTCTGAACTCAAAGAAACCTTTTTTGCCCACGACCCACCGCGCCGCTTGCAACGCCCCACGCGCAAATCCTTCGCGACTGCGCGCCGTGTGGCGCAACGTGATGGTATCGGCAGCGGAATCAAATCCAATTTCGTGAGTGCCGGGATGGGCTCCGGCGCGGTTCGCACTGAAGTGCACCGGACGGTCGTATCCCGCAGCCAACATCTCTTGCCCCAATTTTTTCAGCGTGCCGGATTGCGAATCTTTTTTCTGGGAGTGATGAATCTCCCAGCCCCACGCTTCGTATTCCGGATGCCTGGCGAACAGCGCTGCAGCTTGTGCTACGGCCTGCAGAAAAAGATTCATGCCCACAGAAAAATTGGCACTCCAAACTAAGGCAGATTTGCTCTCGGCGACGGCTTCGCGCACGGCCGGCAATTGTTGCAGCCAGCCGGTAGTCCCTGTCACGGTATTCACGTGCAGTGAAGAGAGTCTGCGCAGGTTCGCAACCGCGGTCTCGGGCGTGGAGAATTCAATCGCGACATCGACGCCGCGAAGCGATTCAGAAGTAAGCCCATCGCCATGCGCATTGTCGCCACTGCGGAACTTCGCGCGAACATCAAAGTTGTATTCCGGCGCAAGCTGCTCGATCAAGCGCCCCATCTTCCCGTGCCCGACAATCGCAAGGCCCAGGTTCATGCGGCGCTCCGCCCAGTGGCCAGAAGTTGCCGCACCATCTTTGCGTAAATCGCCACCGCATCGGTCAGTTCCCTCTTCGGGATGCATTCCTGCGCGGTGTGCGCCACATGAATGCTTCCGGGACCAATCAGGAAAGGTTTCCCCCAGCTGTCGCCAAAGGTTGGAATATCGGTGGTGAATGCCACGGTGGTGGTGGGCAAATGTGCAAACGAAGAAAGATGCACAGCGGGCGTGTAAAACACTTCTACCGCCTCTGCGCGCCCCGCGACTGCGGAAGAAACGGCGTGGCGGATGGCGCTGGGGTCGCCGACGGTGCGAAACATGATCTCCGCTCGCGCTTCATCGGCAACCACATTGGGCGCACGCCCACCGGAAATCGTGCCGACGTTCAAGGTGCTCTTTCCCAGAACTGGATCCTCCGGCAACGGAATTTCGCGAATGCGGTGCAAGACATCCAGCAAAGTGTGAATCGCGGAGTGGCCCAGTTCCGGGTAAGCAGAATGCGCGAGCACTCCGTGCGCAATAATTTCGTAACGAAGCGCACCTTTCGAACCCAGCGCCACTCGATTCTCGGTGGGCTCTCCATTAATTAGGAATCGCGATCCACGCGGGCGTGCCGCAGCAACTCTTGCCCCGGCGCTGTTGCGCTCTTCTCCGACCACGAACAGCAACGCAAAATTCGTGGTGCCGTCGGTCAGGAGATTTCTTGCCGCGCCAATCATGGCCGCAATAATTCCTTTGGCGTCACACGCGCCGCGCCCCCACACCGTTTCCGTGTCTTCGCGGGAGGGAAAAAATGGAGGCACGGTGTCGGTATGCGTGGAAAGCGTGACGATGGGTTGCCCCCAGGTCACAAGAATATTGTCGCGCCCGGGTTCGACGGCAATGCGTTCCACATGGCCACCTTTTCGCGTCGCCAGCGGCGCCAAGTAGTCCTGCAGGAAATCCACCACCGGAGTTTCGTGCTCCGTGGTGGAATCGATGTCAACCAGCGCGCGCGTTAGTTCGAAAAGATCCATAGCCTCGACATGTTTCGGGATGAACGCAAAGAAAGGGAGGAACCACGAGGACAAACTCGGGCTGCTGCCTCTCGATAGCGCTTCATCCGTATCGTACGGATGACAGTGAACAGGCCTTAGACCTATTCCCCAACCGCGCTGTTTCAGCAACGGGCGCGATTTCGGCGGACAACTTCTAGTGGCCCCTTTGACCGTGTGCCCGAAGCTGATTCGGAGTTCGCACCCGGCTACTCATGGCCGCCGCACCTCTACCAAGAAAATCCGAGTGTAGAAGAACCAGCCGAGACTGTCAATGGAGTCTGGCCAGGCCAAGCGTCACAGGAGAGCTTACGAGATGGGAGATGCTACAAATTGATGGACTTGAGAGGTACAGATTGCGAGGCGACCAGGAGTTCGCCTGAGAATGCGGCTTCTGCGGGACGCCGGTTTAGGGCTTCTTCGGCGGAGATACGTGCAACGTCTGGATTATTGTTTTCCATGGAAATGTGGGCCAGCACCAGATACTTCACGCAAGCATCCAAGCCATCCGGATCGGCAAGATATTCGCTGACCGCATGATTCGAAAGATGCCCGGTACGCGAAAGCACGCGCTGTTTCACTACCCACGGGTACGGGCCAACTTTCAGCATATCCAAATCGTGATTCGATTCCAGAATCATGCAGTGCGTTTCGCGCAGATGCACCTTCACCAATTCCGGCATGTAGCCAAGATCGGTGCAGATTGCCACTTTGACGCCGTCGGTGCGAAACGTGAAGCCGATGGGATCGGCGGCATCATGCGGAATCGCAAACGCATGCACATCAATATCGCCAATAGAGAATCGTTGTCCTGCCTGAATGGATTCCACGCCGCGCAACCGCTTGCCAAATGTTTCCGGCAAGGTGCGCTGCAATGCGCCCATGGTGGCCTCGGTAACGTACAGCGGCGCTTTCCATAAGCCAAGGACCTGCGGCAATCCATTGCAGTGGTCAGAATGTTCGTGAGTGATGAGAATCGCGTCGAGATGATCGAAATCGCGTTCGACGGCGGCGAGTCGTGCCAATGTTTCGCGTTTACCTAATCCAGCGTCTACGAGGATGCGGGTGCTTTCGGTTTCGAGCAGCGTCAAATTCCCCGCGCTCCCGGAAGCAAGTATCGATACACGTAAACCGATGGCACTCCCCCTGCTCTACGCAAAGTAAAAGCGAAAACTTCCAAAATAATGGCAGAGCGCAGGAGTAGCGTCAATGCAGAAGAGACTAACGCTGAGGAAATTTTCAAAGTGGAACGCTAATCAGTGAAGCCGCCTGCCGGAGTTAGCAGGCGAGGCGTTCGCGGGTCAGGCTGAAGCCGTTGAGCGGGCCGAGGACGGTGGCGGCAATCTGGTCAGGCTGGAAGAATTGGCGCGCCAGACCTTGCACATCTTCGCGAGTGACCGCCTCGATGGAAGCCAGGATTTCGTCGAGTGACGAGAAGCGGTGGAAGTACAGTTCCTGCCGCGCCAGATTCGACATGCGCGAACTGGTCGATTCCAAAGAAAGCATCAACGACCCCTTCAAGTGGTTCTTGGCGCGCCGCAACTCCTCGTCAGACACCGGAGACTCTTTCAGCGAGCGAAATTCGGCGATGGTCATATCCAGCACTTGGCCAATGGTTTCTTTGCCCGTGCCGGCGTACACGGTGAACATACCGGCATCCGAATACGGTGTCAGCTCGCTAAAAACCGCGTAGGCCAGGCCTTGCTTCTCGCGAATATTCTGGAACAACCGCGAAGACATGCCGCCACCCAAAAGATTGTTGAGCACCGCGATCGCAAAACGGCGTTCGTGTGCTATGGGCAACGAAGGAACACCAAGGCAGAGATGCACTTGCTCGAGATCGCGCTTTGTTTCCAGATTGATGGGCGCGCCAGTCGACGGAACCGGATCTTCTTCCTGGATATCCGACGGTGGCAAGTGCCCAAATTCCTTTTGCACCAGTTCCATTACTTGCTCGTGCGTGATGTTCCCAGCGGCGGTCACCAGGATATGATCGGGCGCGAACCAGTTCTTGAAGCGACGACGCAGCGCGTCTTGATCGAAATTGCGCACCGTGTCGGGCGTCCCCAGAATCGGACGGCCTAACGAATGCTCCGGCCAGAATCCGCGCGTGAAAATGTCGTGGAGCTGGTATTCCGGATTGTCCAAATCCATCTTGATTTCTTCGAGCACCACCTGGCGTTCTTTGCGAACGTCGTCGGCGTCGAGCCGCGGGCGCAGAACCAGGTCGGAAATTACGTCGAAGGCGATAGGCAGGTGTTCGTCGAGCACCTTGGCGTTGAAACAAATTTGTTCTTTTGAAGTAAACGCGTCGAGCATGCCGCCTACGGAATCCATTTCCCGCGCGATATCTTCGGCGGAGCGCCGTTCGGTGCCCTTGAAAACCATGTGTTCCAGGAAGTGGGCCAAGCCATTTTCGGCGGGAATTTCGCGGCGAGAACCGTTGCGGACCCAAATGCCCACGGAGACGGAGCGGACATGTTGCATAGTCTCAGTAATGACAACGAGGCCATTCGGCAAAACGTGACGTTGGATGTCGCGTGTATTGGAGACCATGGGTTATTGTGGCACATCGGAGGCGAAGAGGCGAGTTTGGAGTTTTAGTCCTTTCTTTTGTGGGAGTTACTTTATTTTTTGAGAATCGTGTGAACACGATGTCATAAACCTCGGGAATTTATTTATCGTCACAATGCGTATGGCAGCGTACACACTTTGTCTTTCGGCCGACGCTTGGTGAGAGAATGGTCACAGAAGACCCATGGAATTCTTAGGCAAATCGCGCGACGAACTGCAGGCTTATTTTGCAGCTTTGGGCGAGCCCAAATATCGGGCTGACCAGACGTACCACGCCCTGTACGCGGAACGTAAGTTTGCGTTCGCCGAGATCTCGAACTTACCCAAGGCGTTGCGTGAAAAATTACAACGGGAGGCTTCGATTACCCTTCCCACCGTTCGGCAGAGATATTTGTCCACGGATGGTTCGGTACGGTATCTGCTGGGGCTGGCTGTGGCGGGAGAGAAACGAAAGGTGCCGGCGGCGGTGGAAGCAGTTTTCATGCCCAGCGAAAGCCGCCAGACCATCTGCATTTCGACGCAGGCGGGGTGCGCGGTGGACTGCCAGTTTTGCCTGACGGCGCAACTGGGTTTGATTCGCAATTTGACCGCTGGTGAGATCGTGGCCCAAGTTTTGCTACCCCTTGTCGAAGGGCGCGGCAATGCGACAACTGCTGACACCACTTCCAGCGAAGAATCTGCAAGGCAAGCGGGGCCAGGCAGGTTAGCCGCACAAACCAACGTGGTCCTGATGGGCCAAGGCGAGCCGCTACTGAATTACGAGAACGTAATGGCAGCGCTGAGAATTCTTCTCGATCCCGAAGGCGTGGGACTGTCGCCAAAACATGTGACCCTTTCCACCAGCGGAATCGTGCCGGGGATCGAGCGCATGGCGGCGGAGGATGTCCGGCCCAAGCTGGCTATCTCGCTGAACGCTTCGTGCGATGAGCAACGCGACGTGCTGATGCCCATCAATCGCAAATATCCGTTGAAGGTTTTGCTCGATGCGTGCCGTGGCTACCCGCTACGCACTTGGGAACACATTACCTTCGAATATGTGATGCTGGGCGGGGTAAACGATGCGGCCGAAGACGCG
>DASXBH010000391.1:0-7803 GCA_036491775.1 Candidatus Acidiferrum sp. | reverse complement strand
AGGATGATGCCGGCACCGCTGGTGCGCGACATGGAGTGGGTGGCGGCTTCGCCTTCTTCATTTTCAATGCGCGGCCAGGGGAACAGCGTGCCGTAGAGATTGGCGGGATCGCTGGCGGCGAGCGCGACGGTTTCCGGCGGAGTGGGTTCGGAACGCAAGCTGCGCAACATATCGACAGCGGAAGTTGCCGCGAATTGAGCGGCGCCCATGCCGGCAACGAACATGCCGCGACGAATCCAGCCACTCTCTTCCATAGTTTTTAATGCGGGATAGACGGCGTTGTATCCGCGCGGAATATTCTCGGCGATGGCGGTTTCGCGCATGACGATGCCGTGACGAGTAAGAAGTTGCTGGGCGACGTTGGCGCTCCATTGCGCGGCGGTGAGCGGCGTAGTTTGGTGCGACGAGACAAGCGACCAACGGCCCTGCGCGGGACCCCCGGCAGATTTTCGAGAGCGAAGAGTACGGAGATATTCGGGAGAGCCCGGAGGGCCCTGGGCGATGGCGGCACGATCGCGTTTAGCGTCGCGAGGACGGAGGAGATCGCGGAGCGGATCGAAAGTGTCGTTGGTGATGAGTCCAGCCCAGACGAGTTCCCAAAGTGAATCGCGAGTGTCGCCGGGAAATCCGCCACCGAGCGCAGAATGAATGCCGGAGAAAAAGGACGCGCCTCGAGTGGCGAGGATGGTGAGAATCTGCTGCGCTTTTTCAGAGAGCGGAGACTTTTCCGTTTGCAATTCGGGCGGCGGGAGAAGAAGAGGAAGCGATTCGGTGAGGAAAAGGGCGACGCGGCCATCGCGATCGCCGACTTGTTCGAGGCCGATCCAGACAACTTCACCAGCGGCCATGACGGTGTCGAGATCGCCGGCACGGTAATCGGCAATGCGGGCGGGGAGAATTTCGCGTTCAAGTTCGGAGGCGAGGAGCGCGGCGCCCTGCAGATTTTCTACGGCGTCGAGGAGCGCATCGAGACCGCGACGACGAACCGTGACACCTTGCCAACGGGCAGTGAATCGGGCGAAGGTGCGCTGCTCGACGGGTTCAACTTCGCGGCGAAGGCGAGCGAGGCTTTTGCGGCGAATCTGCTGGAGAATTTCGGGGTCGCACCACTCCTGGTGCTGGCCGCGGGGGCGGAATTCACCTTCGAGAAGTTTGCCGCGGCCGTGGAGCGCGCGAAGAGCGGTGTCTATTGCGGCGGGCTGAAGAGCATAGCGGGCGGCGAGTTCCTGGGTGGTGAATGGGCCGTGGGTGCGGGCGTAGCGGCGAAGGATTTCGCTGATCGGATGGTCGGTGGACGCTAGAAAAACTTCGGGGAGGCCGGGAGGCAACGGAGTGCCGAGGGCGTCGCGATACCGCGAGGCATATTCGACGGGCACGAACCGGAATTCGCCGGCGATGCGGACGCGAACAGCGCGGCGGGCGTCGACGAGATCGGTAATGGTAGAGGCAATTTCGGGAGTGGCGGAACGCGCGACGATTTCGGATTCGGAGAGATCGCCGAGTTTGAGGAGTAAGTCGTGGATGCCGTCGGAGTGACGAGCCTGATATTCGGGTTCGAGGGATTGTAGGCGGCTTTCGACTTCGTCGAGGGCGGCTTGATCGAGCAATTCGCGGAGGTCGGTGTCGCCGAGAATTTCCTGGAGTTGCGATTGATCGATGGAGAGAGCCTGGGCGCGACGCTCGGCGAGCGGGGCATCGCCTTCGTAGATGTAATTGGCGACGTAGGAGAAGAGTAGCGAAGAGGCAAAGGGCGAAGGCTTTTCGGAAGTGAGGCTGGTGACGCGAATGGCGCCGCGCTGAATAGCGGATAGGAGAGCCATCGTGGCGGGAAGATCGAAGACATCGCGGATGCACTCGCGATAGGTTTCGAGAAGAATCGGGAAGGAGGAGAAACGCGAGGCGACGGCGAGCAGGTCGGAGGCACGTTTGCGCTGTTGCCAGAGCGGAGCACGCATACCGGCACGGCGCTTGGGAAGGAGAAGAGCGCGAGCGGCCGCTTCGCGAAATTTTGCGGCGAAGAGTGAGGTGGAACCGAGTTGGCGGAGAACGAGTTGCTGGAATTCGGCGGGATTGGGAATTAGTTGTTCGGAAGTGATTTCTTCGTCGCTGTCGGGAATGCGGATGACGAAGCCATCGTCGGACCACATGGATTCGACTTCAAGGCCGCGTTCGGCGCGAAGTTTTGCAGAGACGGCCATGCACCACGGGGCGTGAACGCGACTGCCGAAAGGAGTGAGGACGCAGACGCGACGGTCGCCGAGTTCGTCGCGACAAGTTTCGATGACGATGTCTTGATCGCTGGGGATGCGAACGGTGGCGATGGATTGCTCTTCCAGGTAACGAAGAAGATTTTCCGCGGCATTGACGTCAAGGCTGTGAGTGTCGACTAGTTTAGTGAAGGCCGCGGGACGCGGGAGGGCGAGCAGTTCGCGGGTCATTTCGCCGATGCGACGGCCGAATTCGGCGGGACGGCCTGCGGTGTCGCCATGCCAGAAAGGCATTTTGCCAGGCTCGCCAGGAGCGGGAGAGACGACGACGCGATCGTGAGTAATTTCCTCGATGCGCCAGGTGGTGGCGCCGAGAATGATGGTGTCGCCGGTGCGGCTCTCGAAGACCATTTCTTCGTCGAGCTCGCCCACGCGAGCGCCTTTCGCAGCACCAGCGAGGAAAACGCCATAGAGGCCGCGATCGGGAATGGTACCGCCGTTTATGACGGCGACGCGGCGGGAGCTTTGCCGCGGCGTGAGGCGATTGGCGACGCGATCCCAGGTGAGGCGGGGACGCAGTTCAGCGAATTCGTCGCTCGGATAGCGGCCGGCGAGCATGTCGAGAACACTTTCGAAAACAGAGCGGGTGAGTGAAGCGTAGGGCGCGGCGGAGCGGATGAGATTGAAGAGTTCGTCGACGGTCCAGGTGTCGAAGGCGACGATGGCGACAATTTGTTGGGCGAGAACGTCGAGAGGATTGCGCGGGTAGTGCACGGATTCGACTTGACCTTCATACATGGCGCGGGTGATGGCGGCGCAGGCAACGAGATCGGCGCGGTACTTGGGATAAATGACGGCGTTGCTGACGGCGCCGACACGGTGACTGGCGCGGCCAACGCGCTGCATACCACTAGCGACGGAGGGAGGCGACTCGATTTGTACGACGAGATCGATGGCACCCATGTCGATGCCCAGTTCGAGGGAGGAGGTGGCGACGAGTCCGCGGAGAGTGCCAAGCTTGAGGCGATCTTCGATGTCTTTGCGCTGAGCGACGGCGACACTGCCGTGGTGAGCGCGGACTAAAGTTTCACCGGCGAGATCGTTGATGGCGCCGGAAATGCGTTCGGCGAGGCGACGGTTGTTGACGAAGATCAGAGTGGAGCGATGTTCGCGGACGAGGGCAAGGAGTTTCGGATGAATGGCGGACCAGATGGACGGCCGAGTGGGGGCTTGGGAAGCGGCGCCGCTGGGAAGAGGATCGAGCTGGTCGAGGCGGGTCATGTCTTCGACGGGAACTTCGACGCGGAGGTCGAGACGCTTGGGTTCGCCGGCGTCGACGATGGTGATAGGGCGGTAGACGGGAGCGGTGATGGCGGATTCGAATTCGACGAGGGGCTCGTCCTCTACGGGGAGCGCGGGTGTTGAATCAGTAGCGCTGGCAACTGCAACGGCGGAGTGCTGCTGTTGCGATGAGGCAGTGGATTCGGCGCCGCCGAGAAAACGGGCGACTTCTTCCAGGGGACGCTGAGTGGCGGAAAGACCGATACGTTGCAGGCGTCGTCCGGCGAGGAGCTCGAGGCGTTCCAGAGAAAGAGCGAGGTGCGAGCCGCGCTTGGTGGGAACGATGGCATGAATTTCGTCGACGATAACGGCTTCGACGGAACGGAGGAGTTCGCGGGGCTGCGAGGTGAGCATGAGGTAGAGAGATTCGGGCGTGGTGATGAGAATGTCAGAAGGATGGCGGAGGAAGCGGGCGCGTTCGGCAGGAGGAGTGTCGCCAGTGCGAATGGAAATGGACGGCTCGTGAAAAGGGAGGCTGAGGCGCTGCGCGGCTTGGGCGATACCGACAAGCGGGGCACGAAGATTGCGTTCGACATCGACGGCGAGGGCTTTGATGGGGGAGATGTAGACGACGCGGCAGCGCCCGGTTTCCGGCGGCGTGGGAACAAACATCAAGCGATTGATAGCCCAGAGAAAAGCGGCGAGGGTTTTGCCGGTGCCGGTGGGGGCAAGAATGAGAGTGGATTCGCCGCGAGCGATGGGGGGCCAGCCAAGGATTTGTGGGCGCGTGGGGGCGGGAAAGACGGCGGTAAACCAGTCGCGGACGGCGGGATGGAATTGAGCGAGCGCGTCGGGAGCGGACACGGGTTGAGGGGCGGCGGGTTTCGGGTTTCTTGGCACGTGGGAGGGCCAGAGATCCTTTCGAGGTTCAATAGTTTAGATGCTTTTGGGCGGATTGGTGTCGCTGATCTCCGGAAGCTGGAAGCAGTTGAACAAAGTTAGGACTAGAATCGGGCTGGCATCATCTAAGTAGGGAGGAACCAATGACATGCTTTCGTTGCTAGAACTCTTAAAGAAATCACAAAATACCGGGGTGGCGATCGGCCATTTCAACATTTCTGATTTAGTTTTATTGAAAGCGGTGTTTGGCGCGGCGTGGGATCTAAACGTGCCGACGTTGGTGGGATTGTCGGAAGGCGAGCGTGAGTTTGTGGGAACTCGCGAGATTGCGGCTTTCGTGCGGACTTTGCGGGAGGAATTCGATTTCCCAATTTTTCTAAATGCCGATCACACGCACTCACTGAAGAAGGGAGAGGAAGCGGCAAAAGCGGGGTTCGACGCGATTGTGTTTGATTTGTCGGCGCTGCCGTTTGAAGAAAACGTGCGACAGACGAAGCAAGCGGTGGAAATTCTAAAAGGGATTAATCCTGCGATGCTGGTGGAGGGGGAAATTGGGGACATCGGAAGCGGCTCGGAGATTCACGAATCGTCTCCGGACCTGAAAAAAGGGCTATCAACCCCGGAAGAGGCGAAACAGTTTGTGGAGAGTACCGGCGTGGATATTCTGGCACCGGCGGTGGGAAACATGCACGGAATGCTGAAGAGCATGGTGGAGGGAGAAACGAAGAAGCATTTGGACATTGGAAGAATAGCGGCGATCAAGCAGGCGAGTGGAGTTTTCCTGACGCTGCATGGCGGCTCAGGGACGGATGATGGAGATTTGCGGAAGGCCATTGGGGCGGGAATTGATATTGTTCACATCAATACAGAGTTGCGGGTGGCGTGGCGACGGGGTCTAGAAAAGGGCTTGGCGGAGAAGCCGGACGAAGTTGTCCCGTATAAGATTCTGCCGGCTGCCGTGGAATCGGTGAAACAGGTGGTGAGTTCGCGTTTAAAACTTTTCAACGGCGAACGGAGTTTGGCTCAAGGAATATAGCGTCCAGGCATTCACCGATGGATCAGGCCGAGCACTCGGTTTGGTGAGGAACTATTGTTAAGCCGCACCGCTGGTGAGTGCGGCAGTGAGTTTTCGACAATCGGGCTGGTTTTCCAAAGTTGCGACGAATTGGACGACGGCTTCGGCCTTGGCTTTTGGCCAGTTGGCGAAGTCCGCGCAGCCCTGAAATTTCTCGGCTACTTCGTCGAAGGTCATTGGAATTGCAGGACTACCCTTGGCGAAGTCGGCTTGATCTTTCAGCGTGCGGCCATCTTTGAGATGAATGGTGACCAGCGAGGTCATCTTATCGAACCCGGCCTGTTCCGCGACCGGGTCGACATAGAAATTCACTTTCTTGATCATCTCCTGGACATCGGGGCGGTTGACGTAGGCGTCGGTAAACTGAACGAGGGTGGCCTTGCGGGTCAGCGCCAGCAGCGCAATGCAGAATTCCATACTGAATTTGCCCTGAAGAGCGGTCCTGGGCTGGTGATGGATCAGAGCGTTGGGCATATTGTGGTTCGTACCCACGTCAATTTTTTCGATTTGATCGGGCTTGATGTCGTATTTCTGGATCAAGCGGAGCGCGGCGG
Source organism: Candidatus Acidiferrum sp. (assembly GCA_036491775.1). GTDB lineage: Bacteria > Acidobacteriota > Terriglobia > Acidiferrales > UBA7541 > Acidiferrum. The sequence goes on along the minus strand of DASXBH010000391.1, from coordinate 1,786 downwards.
TCATGGCGGGATGGGTGAGCGATCCGGAGGGATAGGGTTTGATCGAGACTCCGGGCGTAACGAAAGTCCAGGGATTGCCGAGCTTGTTCATGATTGCGGAAGGATCGTAGGAGCCGCCGTAGGCGTGAAAAAAACCACGGCCAGCCTCAAGAATTTGTGGGGCCGCGGTCCAGCCAAGTTTCGCGAGATCGGTGGCGGCGACTCCGTTTTCAGCGGCGTGACCAGCCTGGAAGGGCTTGGTCATGGTGCCGAAATTTTCGCGCAGGCCCGCTGCTTCGGCGCCGACGATGCCAAAGGCGTAGAGCGTTTGTTCGTTTGTTAATCCTCTCAATTTTGCGCAACCGGACGTGGAGGCAAAAGAGCCGCAGGTGCCGGTGGAGTGAAACCCATCGCCATAGTGGCGCGGCGAAATTGCTTCGGCAATTTTCGTTTCTACCTCTACGCCGACGTGGTATGCGGCGAGAAGTTGCTTTCCGGTTACGCTCATCATTTCGGCAGTGGCAAAAATTGCGGGCAGCAGCGGGGACGTGGGATGGGTAAGAAGCCCGTAAACGCGGTCGGGCGCGATCGCGAGTTGGGTGTCGTCGAAATCGTCGGCATGCATGGAAATTCCGTTTACAAAGGCGGCAAAGCGCGGAGCGGATTTCAGATCGGTGCCGATCAGAGTTGCTTTCGCTTCGCAGATGCCCAAGGACTGCACGTATTGGCGGCTGATTGGACCGGATTGCGCGACGGAGCCGGCGAGCGCGAGGCCGAAACCGTCGAGAATGGATTTTTTGCCAATGGCCAAAACATCCGCGGGAATATCTTCGAAACGGGTCTTGAGGACAAAGTCGACAACATACTGGGTAAGACCTTTGGTCTCTGGAAAGGCAGTGGCCGACTGCTGGTTACTATCGGTTGCAAAGGCATTCACCTTGATCGCGGTGATGGCAGCTCCCGCTGCGAAAGTGCTCTTGAGAATGGAGCGGCGTGACATTTTATCTTCGGGTTTCATCGTGGTTGATTCCTTGTGTGGCGGGAGTTGCAGGAGATATTTGGCTCATTGAAGGTTTTTTCGTCACTGCGCACGGAAATCGCAGCGGAACTGTAACGTATTCGAACCCAATGTTGGCAGGTTATTCTGTTGCGGTTAAACGGAACATAAATGACCAGGCAGGCGTGGACGTACTGGGCCGTACGTATTTAGCGGAGCGGTTACTCGGGAAAATTCATTTTTTTCTGGAGAGCAATGAAACGGGGAGAGGTACGCAGGGGTCGAGCTGAGGTTCTACTCTCAGAAACACCATGTCGTTGGAATGGTCATCGTAGGCCTTTTCCAGATAATTGAGTGCTTCGTCAGTTCGATGAAGTCCTTCATAGACCAGGGCGAGATAGTAGGGCGATACGTATTTTTTCCGCGAATCGATTCACATAAGCCGACTGTCCGTTACCGACTCAACCCTGCGATTTGGCGATCCAGGTTTTCGCATCCAATTAACTCGTCTCCCCAGCCCGTCTAGCAGCAAACCGCAAGTTTCAGTAACCCAGATGCCGAAGGGCCATCTGGGCAGTTCGCTTGAGTTCCGCCTTCGTTGTACCATTCGCGGCCTCGATAGACAGACCGGCGATTATCGATGAGAGATACCGGGTATAGTCGTCCACGTTGATGCTTTTCGACAACTCTCCGCTCTTTCGCGCCTGTAGAAGGCGTTCCCTCAGTGCGACTTGATTCTGTTTCCGTATCTCGGTCATGAGATCCCTCGCCGGTGCAGCGTCTACACTGCATCCCGCCGCCCCCGCCAGC
>DASXBH010000390.1:0-4850 GCA_036491775.1 Candidatus Acidiferrum sp. | reverse complement strand
ATAGATTTCTGCTACGCAATCCGCTATTTTGCTATCGTATTTTGCTACCAACAGAACTGCCTATTTTACCGGAGTTTTGTTCAGAGTCTTTCGCTTTCGAGATACCATTGAGTTCTCTTGAAGACAGCGAAAAGTACAGTGCACACCGGCGAGCTATTGGGAAATAGCACTGCCGCTGAACGCGCGATAAGTCCCGACTCCCCGGACCGGCGTTCATCGGCTCTGGACATGGGGATTCTGGCCGCAATCACAGTCGCAGGCGCATTTCTCCGATTCCATACGTTAGCGGCTAAGACCTTTTGGTTCGATGAAGGCATGAGCGTTGGGATTGCCCGCCTGGACTGGTTCAACTTTGCTCGAATTCTTTGGCGGCGCGAAGCCAACATGTCGTTGTACTACCTATTGCTCCGTCCGTGGTTGCACTTTGGCAATAGCGAGTATTTCGTTCGTTCGCTATCTGTGATCTTCGGGCTCGCTACAATTCCGGCGCTCTATTTCCTGAGCCGCAAGCTTTTCGGCTCCCGTGTGGGGCTCATCGCGACGGCTCTGCTGGCCGTAAATGCATATCACATCCGCTACTCGCAGGAGGCACGGAGTTATTCGCTGATGGTTCTCCTGTGCGTATGTTCCGGCTTTTATTTCCTGAAATATCTGGAAGATCCCTCACGAAGAAACCGCATGGCTCACATTGCGCTGAGCAGCGCCGCCGTTTACGCGCACTTTTATTCGGCGTTGTTCATTGTCGCGCAGTGGATCTCTACGCGATATTGGCGCTCGAAACCACTCCCGACCGGCTTGAAATCGAACTGGCGCTGGATCGCGCTTTTCATCTCCCCTATCATCTTGTTCATCGCCACGACTGGGGCAGGCCCGCTACGCTGGATTCACCGGCCCGGATTGAAAGACTTGACGGAATTGGCACTTCGCCTTACCGGCAACGGTGGCTGGATCTTCCTAGCAGCTTATGGAATTGCCTGTGTTGCCGGACTCTTCCCGCAGAGCTCCGAGAGAGATTCATTACGAAGTTGGCGTGCTTGCTTCCTGCTGCTCTGGTTACTGTTCCCTATCGTGTTCGTGTTTCTATTGTCTTTTGCGCGGCCGCTTTTCCTGCCCCGCTACTTTATTCTCTGCCTGCCTCCTTTGCTTCTTCTCACAGCCTCCGGACTAGCCCGCATCCGTTCTCCCTGGCTCATGGCCCCCGCGCTGCTGCTTTTTCTTGCGCTATCGGTGCAGGGCACGCGCGGATACTACCAACATGACTTCGATCTCGACAGAGACAACTGGCGCGGGGCCTCCGAGTATCTGCTCTCTCAGAGCCTTACGGGAGATGCTCTCATGTTCCACGTGGCGATGGGACGTATGCCGTACGAGTACTATCATTCTCTTCGCGGAGCATCTTTGGGCGATCCCCTGGTGATTTATCCCGACCATGGTAAGCGCATTACGTTTTTAGATTTCGTCGAAAAGCCTGATTATCAGAAGCTGATAAGCGTAATTCCCGCGTATCCTCGGGTATGGCTGGTCCTCTCGCACGCTTCTGATCCTTCAGGTCTGGATGTGACCGCATCTTCGCTAACTAAACTCCTGGAAAATGCCGGATATGTCGCAAGTGACACACGCGATTTTGATGGTCTAAATGTAAAGCTGTACATTCATCAGAAGTGATCCAGCCACACAGGTAGAGTACCTCAAAAAGAAAACCCTCCGACGATGCGGAGGGTTCTTTGAAAAACCACCGGAAAATACTACTGCTTCTGGTCCAGAACAATTCCTTGATTGCCAGTCTGCTTCTCCGCCTTCGCTTTCTTCGTTGCCATTGTCTTATCAACCCACTCGTCTGCGGTTTTCAGGTCCGCGGTACGCGCAGCAGGATCAGTGCACTCGACGTCAGCCTTCTCGCGATAAAGAAGGTTGAGGTAAGCCATCGCGTCATCGTAATCAGGACGGAGCGTGAGAGCTTTATCCAAATTGTCGATGCCATCCTGCACCACGCTCATGTTCTTGTCTTTCAAGGTCGCGCAGACCTTCAATGCTTCTTTGTCCTTCTTTGTGCCCAGTGGATCTTCGGGCTTCAATCCAAGTTTGGCGCGGGCTTCCATGCGTGGCTGGTAGCTTTGCGTCCAGTCGATCACAGCCACCGAATAATAAGGTTCCGGATCATTGGGATCGATCTCCAGCGCCTTGCGGTAATAAGTCTTTGCATCTTCAAACTTCTTTTCCTGAAGATACAAATACGCAATGCCTTTCACGCTGTTAACGTTCTTCGGATCTTTATCCAATACTGCCTTGTACTGTTCAACGGCCTGATCTGCATTGCGCAGATTATCTGGCGCGTCTACACCAGGAATGTATTGCTGCGCGAAAGCTGTTGCCAGGTAAAGGCGGGCATTGGTCAAACCTGGGTCGAGGCTGACAGCGTCCTGAAAATGATTAATGGCCTCTTCGTATTTCGCGTTCTTGTAAGCGGCGACGCCTTTATTCAGCTGATCGCGCGCGCGTAGTTTGTCGCAGCCTGTGGCGGATAAAATTGCCAAGCCGACCGCCATCAGTGCCAGCATTTGTAAGCTTTTTTTCATTGCCTTATGAGTTCTCCCTAGGCTAGATAATACCGGGCTGGAGCACACGGCGGCCCAGAACTTGTTCCAGGCCGCGTGATCTATATTAACCGCCCGCTTCAATCTTCGCGGTAATCAATCCAACTTTATCCACGCCCGCGGCGTGGGCTATGTCAATGACATTGGCCACGTTGGCAAACGGGACGTTGTCATCACCTTTCACGAACATTACTTTCTCGGCGCGAGTCTTGAAAATATCGGTAAGCCGATCTTGCAGATTATCCCAAGTCGCGTCTTCACCGTTAATCTTCAGGCCAGGATTTTCGCCTGATCCGCGGTCGATCAATTGAACCACAATCGTGCGATCCGGTGTGTCATTCTTAGGCTGATTCGGTGGCGGCGGCTGCGGTACCAGCGCGTCCAGCCCCTTTGGAGTCAGCGGCGTGATCACCATAAAAATAATCAGCAAAACAAGAAGCACGTCAATGAGTGGCGTGACGTTGATATTTGCGCTCTGGCCCCCGCTGGGGCCGACTGCCATAGACATAGCGATCTCCTAAAGTGCTCTTTGAATCTTATTGCCCAGTTTGCGGCTTATTATTCGATGGCGGAGGCGGAGGCGTCTTATTCTGTTCCGTTAGCAGACCAAGCTGGTCTACACCGGCAGAGCGAACCGCGTCCACCACTCCAACCACCGCTCCAAATTTGGCACGCGCATCAGCCTTCACATAAACGCGCTTGTCGAGTTTATTAGTAAGCCGGTCTTTTACTTTGCCCGTGAGTTGATCCACGGCGAGCTTATCGGTTCCGAAATAGACGCTTCCATCTCGCATCACTGCGACAAGCAGAGCGTCTTCCTTGTCCGCATCCGGCATCTGCGATGGATTATTGACCTTTGCCAGATCCACACTAACGCCGTGCTGCAACATGGGCGTGATCACCATGAAGATGATCAGCAGCACTAGCATCACGTCCACCATTGGTGTGACGTTGATGTCGGAGTTTACGTTTGCGCCTTCATTGCGCTTTGCGAGTGCCATTGAATGATCCTTCTTTCCCGCAATATCTTGTAGCTTGCATCTTGCTTCATCGCTAGCGGAGTTCGATTTGGGAGGGCTGGCTACGGTGCCGGTTCAACACCAGCATCGTAGCCGCAACTCAAATCCGAATACCTGCCCGGCGTGAAGGTTAGGGACGGCGAACTGCGCCGCGACGCTTCAGGAAGTAGTCGATCAGTTCGCTCGAGGAGTTATCCATCTCCACGTCGAACGCTTCCACGCGTCCCGTCAAGTAGTTGAACATCATGACGGCCGGAATCGCGACCAGAAGGCCGATGGCCGTGGTCACGAGCGCTTCCGAAATACCGCCTGCGACCGCGCCCAAACCGGTGGTCTTGTTGGTGGCGATTTCACGGAAGGCGTTCAAAATACCCATCACGGTTCCGAACAGTCCAACGAACGGCGCCGTCGATCCAATGGTGGCCAACCCGCCCAATCCGCGCTTGAGTTCAGCGTGGACAATGGCTTCGGTGCGCTCCAAGGCGCGCTTCGAGGCTTCGATGGTTTCTCCCGGAATCTCACCGCTTTCCTGGTGAGCGCGGAATTCCATCAAGCCAGCGGTAACAACCTTGGCAAGGTGGCTCTTCTTGTTGCGTTCAGCGACCTTGATGGCTTCGTCGATCTTGCCATCACGCAATGCTCCGGCTACTGCGGGAGCAAATGCGCGAGACTGTTTACGTGCTGCGTTGAAAGCCATCCAGCGGTCAATCATCACGCCGATAGACCAGCCGGACATCACGAACAGGATGATGACCACGATTCTCGCGATCCATCCCATTTGCCGCCACAGCGAGAGAGGATCCCACTGCACCGTGCCGCCACTGTCTTGTAACCAGGTAGCGACTGTTGAAACATGAATTAATGTATGTGTTGCCAGGTTAGCTACGAACATGAGTTGACTCTCCTCCTCGGAACTTGTCGTGCAAGATTTTTACCGCAAAACAACACTGCACTTCGAAATCGTCTAACCACCTGCCAACGTAAAGTTGACCGTAATCGTAGTTTCCACTTCAACTGGTTCGCCGTTCAAAATATAAGGCTTGTACTTCCACTGTTTGACGGCGTCAATGGCAGCTGGCCCAAGCATCGGGTGACCGCTGATCAAGCGAAGATTTTGAATATCTCCGTTCTTGCTGATCTCAGCCTGCAGCACCACTGATCCTTGGATGCGTGCTTGCCGTGCCAGAGGTGGATAGTTCGGCTGAACTTTATGCAGCACCAGCCCTTGGGTTACGCC
>DASXBH010000389.1:0-6460 GCA_036491775.1 Candidatus Acidiferrum sp. | reverse complement strand
ATCTGGGACGTGTTCGCGGTCTCGACCTACGGCACCGTTTCTTTGCTTTTCTGGTTTGTAGGCTTGCTGCCCGATCTGGCCACTCTGCGCGATCGCGCCAAAACGAAATGGCAACAATTTATCTTCGGCGCCCTCTCCATGGGCTGGCGTGGCACCGCGCGGCATTGGCACCGTTACCAGACCGCGTATTTGCTGTTGGCTGGTTTAGCCACGCCGCTAGTGCTCTCTGTTCACACCGTAGTGAGCTTCGACTTCTCGGTGGCTATCGTTCCCGGCTGGCACACGACGATCTTTCCGCCCTATTTCGTTGCTGGTGCGATTTATTCCGGCTTTGCCATGGTGCTCACGCTGGCGATTCCTTTGCGCAAAGCGTACGGCCTGGAAGATTTCATTACCATGCGTCACTTAGACAACATGGCCAAGGTCATGCTCGCCACCGGCCTCATCGTGGCCTATGGCTACTTCGTGGAATTCTTCATGGCCTTTTATAGCGGCAACAAGTTCGACGTGTTTCTCGCCGAGCAGCGCCTGCATGGCCCGTACTCGCATTTCTATTACGCCCTCATCCTTTGCAATATTTTGACGCCACAGCTTCTCTGGTTCGAAAAAGTTCGCCGCAACGTGCTCGCACTCTTCCTCATGTCGCTGGTCATCAACACCGGTATGTGGTTGGAGCGCTTCGTGATCGTCGTTATCTCCCTTACGCGTGACTTCATGCCTTCCGCCTGGGGCCGTTACTCTCCGACTTTCTGGGATTACAGCACCTTCATTGGCACCCTCGGTCTCTTCGTCATGCTCATCTTCTTATTCGTGCGCGGATTGCCGGCCATCGCCATTGCTGAAATGCGCGAACTGGTGCATCAGGAGCACTCGAAGAAGGAACACGAATGATGGAACATCGCTCACTGATCCACGGTGTGATGGGCGAGTTCGAGACGCCCGAGCAGGTTCTTGCTGCGGCTGAGGCGGCGCGTGCTGCTGGCTACAAGCATATTGAGGCCTACACTCCAATTCCCGTCGAGGGCTTGGCCGAAGCTGTCGGTTTCCGCAGGCCCTGGGTAAATTGGATCACTCTGGCTGGGGGAATTGGTGGCGGATTGACTGGGTTTGGCCTGCAATATTGGTGTGCGGCCATTACCTATCCGATGAACATTGCGGGGCGTCCGCTTAATAGTTGGCCGGCATTTATTCCCGTCACGTTCGAACTTACCGTCTTGGGCGCGTCCATCTTCGCTGTGGTGGGCATGCTGGCGTTGAACAAGCTGCCGCAACCGTATCATCCCGTTTTCAACGTTGAGCGTTTTGCGCGCGCCTCCACAGATCGTTTCTTTTTGTGCATCGAAGCCCGCGATCCCAAATTCGATGTGGCGGAGTCCACGCGATTCTTGCAGAGCGTAAACGCTCAATACATCAGCGAGGTGAAGGATGAAGAATAAATCTTCACTCCTTGCCCTCGTCGCGCTCACTGTGTCGCTCCTGAGTTTGTCTGGTTGCGAATACACTTTGCGCCAGGACATGGCCAATCAGCCGCGCCAGAATCCTCTGTCGCCCTCCGACTTTTTCCCGGACGGACGTTCCGCGCGCCAGCCCATTGAAAATACCGTAGCGCGTGGGGCGATCGAGAATGATCCATTGTTCATCATGAAAGATTCCAACGCCTTCCCGCTTCCCCTCACCCAGGAATTGCTCGAGCGTGGTCAGGATCGCTATGGAATTTTCTGCACTCCGTGCCACGGTTTGCAGGGCGATGGCCAAGGTATGGTGGCGATGCGCGGCATGAAGCATCCCCCCACGTATCACCAGGATCGTTTGCGTCAGGTGCCCAACGGCTACATCTACGACGTCATCACCAACGGTTTTGGCGCCATGTACGGATATTCCGCGCAGATTCCGCCGCATGATCGCTGGGCTATCGTCGCCTACGTCCGCGCGCTGCAGGTTAGTCGCAATGCGCATGTCAACGATCTGTCGCCGGACTTGAAACAGAAGCTCTTGGCTGGAGGAGCCACGAAATGAACGTGCAAGAGTACAGGCCGCCAGCGAGCTTCGACCGCGTCCAGGGCGGAGGTTTGTTGATTGGCGGAGTGGCGCTGCTGCTGGCCATTGTGGGTGCGTTCATTTCGCCCGCGAAATTCTTTCAATCGTATTTGTTCAGCTACATGCTCGTCCTTGGCCTGACCCTCGGCTCGCTCGGTCTGCTGATGATGCAGCATCTCACCGGCGGCTACTGGGGCGTGATCATCCGCCGTCCGCTGGAAGCCGCATCACGGAACATTTGGCTCATGCTGGTGCTGTTCATCCCTATCGTCTTCGGCATGAAGTATTTGTACTCCGGCAACGGCGAGGAACTGGGCTGGCTGAATGCCCCTAAAGACGGTGAAGGCATGCTCTCGCCTTTTCAGCAGAAATATCTGACCGCTCCTGGTTTTCTGGTGCGTGCTGTCATTTACTTCGTAATCTGGATTGGCTTGGTGTGGATTTTCAACATGTGGTCTCGGCAGCAAGACGTGAATCGCGATGATCGCGCACTGCGTCGCCGCTTCCGGGTATTTTCTGGTCCCGGCATCATCCTTTATGTTCTCGCCATGACCTTCGCGGCTATCGACTGGGTGATGTCCATCTCGCCGCACTGGGCTTCCACAATTTATGGTTTTATCTTCGTCGCGGGACAGTTGATCGCCTCAACGTCCATGATCATTGTGGTCATTTCATCACTCGCCAAATCTGCGCCGTACTCCGGCTTCATCAAGACCCGCTATCTCCACGACCTTGGCAAATTCCTTTTCGCCTTCAACATGCTCTGGGCCTATTTCGATTTCTCGCAACTGCTGATTATCTGGTCCGGCAATTTGCCCGAAGAAATCTCCTTTTTCCGCACCAGGCTTTACGGCCAGTGGGGCATCGTGGCCGTCATTGTTCTGCTGTTCAGTTTCGCGTTGCCATTTTTTGTGCTGCTTTCGCGCGATGTGAAGCGCAATCCGAATCTCATTTCCAAAGTCGCCATCTGGATGATTGCCTTTCGCCTGGTCGATCTGTACTGGATGACGCGCCCGGAATTTACTCACAGTGCGCTGCCCTCGTGGCTCGATTTTGTTGTGCCCGTCGCCCTGATCGGGTTGTGGGTCGGCTTTTTCGCGATGAATTTAAAGCAGCAACCGCTGTTGCCCTTGGGAGATCCGAAGTTGGCGGAGGCCATTGCAAGTCATGAGCACTGAGCATCACAAGCCCGGCCCGGCTGAGATTCGTATTCCGCTGCACGAAGATGTTTCCTTCGAGCCGCGTGATGTACAGGTCTCCATCATCCTGAAGTTCCTGGCCTACATGGGCGTAGCTATCGTGCTCTCGTTTTTCCTGAGCTTCGGTGTTTATCGCGGCTTGATTCATTTCTGGAAATCTTCCTATACGCCGCCTCCGCCTTCGCGTGCGCAGATGGGCCCGATGCTCCCGCCGGAGCCTCGCCTGCAGGGAATGCCCGGGCATTTCACTGACCCGCAACACGATTTGCGCAATAAGCTGCAGGAAGACACTGCCGCCAATAACTCGCTAGGTTGGGTCGACGAAAAAGCGGGCATCGCGCAGATTCCCGTCAGCGATGCGATGAAACTGATCGTCGAAAAAGGTTTGCCTGCTGTGCCTGCTCAGCCGGCAGAGAAGAAGTAGGAGAAATGAACGCACTACGCTACACCTCGATCGCACTGGTTCTGCTGCTGGCAGCGTTTGCCGGCACGGCGCAAATGATTCCCGACAATGTTGGTCAGTCCTCCAAGGGACTACCTCCGGCTTTGGTGAATGTCGCCTTCGATCCACAGCTCAACGAGCAGCTCCCCCTCGATGTCACGTTCAATGACGAAAACGGGCATCCCGTTCTGCTCCGCGATTATTTTGGTCAGAAGCCAGTGGTGCTTACCTTCGTTTATTTCACCTGCCCGATGCTTTGCTCCCAGGTGGAGCAGTCGTTGGTCGGCACCCTAAAAATGATTTCCTTTAATCCTGGCAAGGACTACGACGTCGTCTTCATCAGCATGGATCCTTCCGATGCTCCTGATGAGGCTCTGAAAAAGAAACACGAAGCGCTGTCCCGTTTTGCCAGGCCTTCCACGGAAGCAGGCTGGCACTTCCTGACCGGAAATAAGGAATCCATCGACGAAGTTACGAAGGCTGCCGCGTTCCGCTACAGCTACGACCCGCAGACAAAAATGTTTGGCCACGCCAGCGGCATCCTGTTGCTTACTCCCGATGGCCGCATTTCCCGCTATTTCTTCGGCGTGGAATATCCTCCCAGCAATGTGCGTCTCGGCTTGGTCGACGCGTCCGCTGGAAAAATCGGTACTGCGGTCGATCACATTTTGCTGTTCTGCTATCAGTACGATCCCTCCAAGGGACGCTATAGCGCCACCATTCTTACCGTGATTCGCATGGGTGGGGTTGCCACTCTTTTCTGTATGGCCATTGGTTTCGTTATCTTCCGCCGGCGTGATCATCGCTCCACTGCGGCGGGCAGTTCGGGCCGGAACATCCCGGCGCAAGGAGCACATTAGAGCCGTGCAGTCACCGCTTCCATTTTTCCCCGAGCAGGCGTCCAGTTTCGCCGATAATGTCGACGCGCTGTTTTCGTTCATCGTACTGACCTGCCTCTTTTTCGTCGTGTTGGTCGCGGCGCTTTGCATTTTCGCGATGTACAAGTACCGCCGCAAAACTCCGGGTGAAGTTGGCGACGATGTGCATGGCAATCTGTTCCTGGAAATCGGCTGGACGCTGATCCCCACCGTAATTGCTATGGTCATTTTTGCCTGGGGCGCGTTTATCTACGTCAATTTCCGCACTGCACCCACCGACACCCTGGACATCTACGTGATTGGCAAGCAGTGGATGTGGAGATTACAGCAGCCCAACGGCCGCAAGGAAATTAATGAGCTGCATATTCCTGTCAACCGGAACATTAAGCTCATCATGGGCAGCGAAGACGTCATCCACGATTTTTACGTCCCGGCCTTCCGCGCTAAAATGGACGTTGTGCCCGGCCGTTACAACACTCTTTGGTTCAGGCCCACCAAAGTCGGCAAGTATCATTTCTTTTGCTCGCAATATTGCGGCACCAACCACGCCGTGATGGGCGGTTGGGTTACGGTTCAGGAGCCTTCTGATTACGCCACGTGGCTCTCCGGTGAAACCGGCGACCTCAATCCCGTTTCAGCCGGCGAAAAGTTGTTCGCACAGCTCGCTTGCAGCACTTGTCATATCTCCAACGGCTCAGGCCGCGGTCCCTCGCTCAACGGTGTCTATGGCGCGAAGGTCCTTCTCGCCGATGGCACAACCGTGACCGCGGACGACGCCTACATTCGCGAATCGATTCTGCAGCCAAAGGCCAAAATTGTGGCCGGGTTTCAACCGGTGATGCCCACCTTCCAGGGACTCGTCACGGAGGAGCAGATCCTGAATCTGACTGCTTACGTTCGCTCCCTGCAATCGCAGCCTGTGCCCGCTAAGGGTGCCGGCATTGCGCCAGTTTCCACGGGGAAGAAATAGTATGAGTACTTATCAGCAGGAAAGCATCACTTCAACGCAGTTCCAGATGCCCGAGAAGAACTATCTGAACGCGACCTACGGCATCCGTTCCTGGCTGCTCACTACCGATCACAAGCGCATCGCCCTACTCTATCTCATCTCCGTCACTTTCTTTTTCTTCATCGGCGGTTTCTTCGCCATGATGATTCGTCTGCACCTGCTCACTCCCAGCGGTTACATGCTCACGCCAGACACCTACAACCGCATGTTCACCATGCACGGCGTAGCCATGATTTTCTTTTTCCTGATTCCTTCGATCCCGGCGGTGCTCGGGAATTTCCTGATTCCGCTTATGATTGGCGCGAAGGATCTCGCGTTTCCCAAAATCAATCTTCTTAGTTGGTATGTCTATGTGGTCGGCGCCGCGTTCACTCTCTACTCCATGATTACCGGAGGCTTGGACACCGGTTGGACCTTCTACACGCCCTTGAGCACGGTATATTCGAACTCCGCCGTTGCTCCCGCCGTCGTTGGAGTCTTCATCACCGGCTTCTCCTCGATCCTAACTGGCCTGAATTTCCTGGTCACCGTGCATACCATGCGCGCGCCTGGCATGACTTGGTTCCGTTTGCCCATGTTTGTGTGGTCGCACTACGCCACCTCTGTCGTCATGATTCTGGGCACTCCCGTAATCGCCATCACGCTTGGGCTGGCCGCCATGGAACGCGTTTTCGGACTGGGCTTCTTTAACCCTGCGATGGGTGGCGACCCGATTCTGTTTCAGCACCTGTTCTGGTTCTATTCACACCCTGCGGTGTACATCATGATTCTGCCGTCCATGGGCGTGATCAGCGAACTAATTCCTACGTTCGCGCGCAAGCAGTTGTTTGGCTATCACTTCGTTGCAGCAGCCAGCCTGGCAATCGCAGTTATCGGCTTCCTGGTGTGGACGCAC